>JANWXR010000003.1 GCA_025057205.1 Anaerolineales bacterium
TACCGTCATCACGCTCCAACGGAATCCCGCCGGGCCATCCGGCAAGAACGTCTCCGGCAAGACGAAGCGGGTGTCGGTCACGAACTCGCGCAGCGGCCGGCCATCGTTGGCGGTAACGTTGATGACGGTCACCTGATAGGCTTCGCCAGAACGCAACTGTGCAGTGGAGGCCCATTGCAAAATGATGTTGTCGCCGCTGCGAAACACTGCGCCATCGGCCGGGCTAAGCAACTGCGGCGCAGGCTGCGGTGGCGGCACGGTGGGCGTACGTGTTGGCCCGGGCAACTGCACCAACTCCAGCGGAATGATGAGCACCTGGCCGGCGCGAATGCGATTGGGGTCACTTAGGCCATTGGCCTGCAGGATGTCGTTAATCGTCAGGCCGTAATAGCGAGCGATGGCCTGAAGCTGGTCGCCCGGCTGCACCACGTAGGTGGCGCGCGGCACGGGCGTCACATCCACGCCCTGGCGCAGAGTGGCAGTCGGCAGCGGCGACGGAGTCGGCGTGGGCTGCGGAACTTTGATGACTTCGCCGGGATTGATGTTGGTGCACTCGCGGTTGATGACGCCGGAGTTGGCCTCAATGATGCTCAGAACGGAGACGTTGTACTTGAGCGCGATTTTGATGCAGGTATCGCCGGCCTGCACACGGTATTCAAGCGGAGGCAGCGGCGTGGCGGTCGGCTCTGGCGTCTCGGTCGGCGTTGGGGTAAAGGTAAGTGTGGGCAGCGGCGTATCGGTGGGAGTGGTCGTAGCCGTAGGCGGGTTGAGCAGCTGCCGGCCCTGTTCGGTCGAAGCGAAAATCAGGCCGCCGCCCAGCGTGAGCAGGAGGACGACGCCCA
This sequence comes from Anaerolineales bacterium, assembly GCA_025057205.1. GTDB lineage: Bacteria > Chloroflexota > Anaerolineae > Anaerolineales > UBA6663 > JANWXR01. Next base: position 843 of record JANWXR010000003.1, read on the forward strand.
GGAGGATGAGCACCGTGGTCAGGCTGATGGGCCGGCGGCCCAGCACCGTGCCCGCACCCGGTTGCGCAACAGGCGCCGGGCCGGTCTTGCCGGTGACCCGGCCGAGGTCTGAGCCGCAGACCAGACACTTGGTGGCCGCCGAGCCGACGCGCGTGCCACAGGTCGGACATAGCCGATAAGCCGGGCTGGAAGATGTTTTTGAAGGGGTTGACATGGCTCGGAAATTATACGGGGCTGCGCAGAAAAGCGGCGGCGAGGTGTTATGTCATTGCCAAATCTGCCGGAGCGATGCTTCCGAACGAAACGGCGTTGCTGCTATGCCTTTGCGTCGTTGCCATCAAGTCCGAGCGTCGGTGCGATGCTGCGCATGGCCTCGATGACGAAGGTGATGTGTTCGGTCAAATCTACGCCCAGCTCCCGAACTCCCTGCTCGATGTCGGCGCGGTTGACACCTGCGGCAAAGGCCTTGTCTTTCCATTTGGCTTTGACCGACTTGGCCGTGAGGTCATACAGGCTGCGCGAGGGGCGCACCAGCGCACAGGCTGTAATCAGGCCGGTCAGTTCATCCGCAGCGAACAGCGCCTTGTCCATCAACTTCTCGCGCGGGACGCCACTGCGCGGCGCATGGCTCTGGATACAGCGGATAATATCTTCGGGCACGCCGCGCGCACGCAGAATGGCGGCGCCCTTCATCGGATGCTCGTCGAGCGAGGGATGAATCTCCCAATCGAAGTCATGCAGCAGGCCGGCCAGGCCCCACTCGTCGGCATTCTCACCGTACTTGACGGCATAGGCGCGCATAGCGGCCTCCACCGCCAACATGTGGTTGATGAGATTTCGACTCTTCACGTGCTCGACGACGATGGCGTAAGCCGCTTCACGGTCCATAAAACCTTTCCCTGCTTTCCCTCGTTACTGAATGGGCACCGGCTCTCCCAGCACCGGCGTAGGCCGGGCCACAACGACATCCCAAACGGCAGCGACGGTCGCCAGCACCTCGCGCAGATTCCAAAAGATGAGCGAACTGCGCCGATACTCGCGGCGGTCGGCGGCCACGCCGGTAGCGGACAGGCCCAGCGCCTCACAGAGAAACAGCGCGCGCGGCAGATGAAAGGCCTGCGTCACCAGCGTCGCTTCAGTGACGCCGAAGATGGCCCGAGCGCGGTAACACGAGTCATAGGTGCGCCGCCCGGCATAGTCGAGTACGATGTCGGAGTCCGGCACGCCCAGCTCAAGTGCAACGGCGCGCATCGCGCCCGGCTCATTGTAATACTCAAAGCGATTGTCACCGCTGAACAGAAGCTTCTTCACTTTGCCGGCGCGGTACAACTCCACTGCGGTGAGGACACGATCATACAACACCGCCGCCGGCCGCCCGTCTCGCCGTAAGCCAGCCCCAAAGACAATCGCCACGCGCGTAGGCGGCACGTCCGCCACCGCATGAATGTGCGGCTGATAGCGAAGCACCATGTAAAGGCGCGGCAGGGCCAGCCCCAGCCCAGCCAAAGTTAGGCCACCGATGACTCGCCAGAAAAGCTGCATGCAGAGAGAGTAACACCGGAAGATGAGCCGTCCATAAATGCGTTTTGCCACTCCATAATGTCGGCGGTTCCCGGCTTTGAACTTCTACGCCGACAAAAAATTAATTCTCCCGGTTCGTGTGTGCACGCAGAACATGTCAGCCGCACCCCGAGCGGACGGCGAGCGAATCCGAAGCAGCAGTCAAAGGGGCGGCGCATTCCCTGAAAACCTTTGCGTGCACACGGGTCTTAGGTCTTGATCCCCAGTGGCACGATTCAGTTTTACAAGTTAAGATTCGGTGTAGCTTGTCGAGTCTCGTGAGGTCGTATTCATCGAACCTTAACAAGGTCTCATAAAGTCGTGTCAGGGTAAGCCCAAGGAAGCGCCAGTGGGTAGAGGATGAAACCCGGTGATGAAAGATACCTTGCCTAAACCGGCGATGGTGGTCGCACCCTGTGCGTCCATGTCCCATTCTTGATGGGGGCGTTGCGCCGGCTTTGCCTTCGCCCCGGATAAGTCGTGATGACGCTCATACTTGCGAACTTTTTTCTTCCAGTCACTTTGTCGCCATTTGTGGATCGTTGACAACGAACGTTTTAGTTCTTCTGCAATTTCACAACTGCTTCGCCCGCTTGCTACCCGCTCAGCAATCGTGACGCATTCTGCCGGTGTAGTGGTTTGCACTTGGAGCGCTCATCGTATCCATCTCGCGTTTGTTTTTGCTTCACAGGTATGTGATGCGACTTTTTGAGACCTTGGTTAAGGGTAATACGACTTTTTGAGATTTCAAGCAACTACTTATCCTCGGTAGGCCGCTATATGCACTTGGATGAAACCCAACGTCGCTGGCTGGTTATCGGCCTGGTCGCGCTGACGTTGACTATCTGTGGAGCCGGTGCGATCTTTGCCCTCGGCCCATTGTTCATCAACGCCGCGCTCGACCTGGAGCCAGTGCCAACGCTGGTCGGTGCGCTGCCCACTCCCACCTTCACCCATACGCTGCCCCCGCCCACTCCAGTCACCACCGGCACACTTGCGGGGCACGTCTGGCTGGATCGTTGCCCGCCCGGGCAGGAAGCCACTGCCCGCTGTCTAACCGACCCGAATGGCCGCGCGCGCGGCAACGGCCAGCTGGAGCCAGACGAGGTTGGGATCGGCGGCATTACGCTCAAACTCGGCGCCGGCCTGTGCCCGGCTACTGGCCTGGCTCAGGCCACCACCGCGCCCGACGGTGCCTTCCGCTTTGACAATCTGGTCCCTGGCGTGTACTGCGTGTTGATTGACCCGACAGAGAACGGCACGCTCACCACCGGCGACTGGACAGCTCCACTCCCCGACGCTCGCAAGCGCGCTCTCCAGCAGGTTGAGGTCAAACTGGGCGAAACGACCATCGTCAACTTCGGCTGGGACGACACCGTGCCGCCGACGCCCACCATCACCCCGACGCCGACCATTACGCCCACGCCCACCATCACGCCGACGTTCACGCGCACGCCGCGCCCGACGAGCACGCGCACACCGATCACACCGACCATCACAAACACACCGACGGCCACGTTGACACATACGCCGACGCCCACCGGCAGCGTCACCGTTACGCCAACGCCGTCGCGCACCCTGACGCCTACGCCGGTGACCGCAACAGCGACGGCCACAAGTTCGGCGACGACAACACTTACACCATCCGCCACCGGTACACCCACACCGACCTCTACTGCTTCGATGACGCCCACCACCACCAATACGCCGACAGCAACGCCGACCCCAACAAATACGGCCTTGCCAACCGACACTCCAACTCCAACGGCCACAGCCACACCGACTGAGACTCCGACTCCCTCACCCACTCCGTAAGCCGAACTTCGCGCAGGGTGTATTCCAGATTACTGGCCGCTCCTCTGACTGCGGCCGACCGTCTTCTGTCGGCCTTCGCTCAAGATGCGAGCACAGCCACAAAATAGAAATTCACTCTTCGCGTACGACAGCGCCTGTGACCGAAACAAAAAAACGCTCCGGACCTCCGGCCCGGAGCATTCTACTCTCCCTCACCCACCCCGCTGATAGTTCGGCGCTTCGCGTGTGATCATCACACTATGCGGGTGGCTCTCGATCAGCCCGGCATGGGTGATGCGCGTCAGGCGCGTCTTCGTCCGCAGGTCTTCGAGCGTAGCCGCACCGGCGTAGCCCATGCCGGAGCGCAGCCCACCGACGAGTTGATAGATGGCGTCGCGCAGCGGGCCTTTGTACGGCACCAGCCCCTCCACTCCCTCCGGCACGAGTTTGTTGCCCCGGCCCTGCCCGCTCGCATAGCGGTCCTTGCCCAGGCCCTGCATCGCACCCAGGCTGCCCATACCGCGATACTCCTTGTAGCGCTTGCCTTCGTATAGCACCACGTCGCCCGGCGCTTCGTCCAGGCCGGCCAGCAAGCCGCCGAGCATCACCACCTCGGCGCCGGCCACAATTGCCTTGACGATGTCGCCGCTGTACTTGATGCCGCCGTCTGCCACTATCGGCACGCCACGCTTGCGCGCCGCGCGGGCGCACTCGAAGATGGCCGTCATCTGCGGCATGCCCGCGCCGGCGACGACGCGCGTGGTGCAGATGGAGCCGGCCCCCACGCCCACCTTGACCACGTCTGCGCCGGCCTCGATCAAGGCTTCGGTCCCTTCGGCGGTGACGACGTTGCCGGCGATGACCGGCAGCTTAGGCCAGGCGGTCTTGATGCGACGGAGGGCGCGCAGGACGCCAGCCGTATGCCCGTGCGCGGTATCCACGGCCACGGCGTCCACGCCGCGTTCCACCAGCAACTCCACACGCTGCTCAAGGTCGGCGCCCACGCCCACCGCCGCCGCTACCAGCAGTCGCCCGCGCGCGTCGGTGGCCGCGTTCGGATAATCGCGCTTCTTTTGAATGTCCTTGACCGTAATCAGCCCCTTGAGCACGCCAGCCCCGTCCACCAGCGGCAGCTTCTCGATGCGATGCTGCTGTAGCAGGCTTTGCGCTTCTTCCAGCGTGGTGCCGACGGGCGCAGTGATGAGCGAGCCGTTGGTCATGAACTCGACCACCGGACGGTCAAGGTCCGACTGGGCGATGAAGCGGATATCGCGATTGGTGAGGATGCCCAGCAATTTTCCGGTGCCGCGTTCAGTGATGGGCACGCCGCTGATGTGATACTTCTCCATAATCTCCTCCGCCTCGCGCAAAGTGGCGGTCGGCGGCAAGGTCACCGGGTCTACGATCATGCCGCTCTCGGAGCGTTTGACCTTTTCCACCTCGGCGGCCTGCTGTTCGGGGGTCAGGTTGCGATGAATGACGCCTAGCCCGCCCTCGCGCGCCAACGCAATGGCCAACCGCGCCTCGGTCACGGTATCCATCGCCGCCGAGAGCACGGGGATGTTGAGGCGGATGTCGTCGGTCAGCCGGGCGCGCACGTCCACGGCGTCGGGCAGCACTTCGCTGTAGCCGGGCACCACCAGCACATCGTCGAAGGTGAGCGATTCGAAGGTGTCAAAGAGTTTTTCATTCATTGCCTGTCACTCATTTCAAATAGGCATTTAGGGTCTCGACCAGGCGCCGGAAATAGGGTAGGTGTTGTTGCAACGTTGCCGGACTCAGACCTGCCAATACCTGAAAGGAGCGCTTACCCTTTCGATACTGCTGACCTGTTGCACGCTCCAGCGCCTCTTGCACCTCGTCGCGTTGTCGTCGTTCCAAATCGTTCAACGGGAGAAGTGCTCCCTCATTCAGTGCGCTTCCGAAAAACTCCCGCAACGCGGCGCGATCAGCCATCATCCACGTTTCCATGCAGGTGACCATGAACTGTGCCTGGTCATCAACGGCGGCGGCGGGTCGCTCCCAGCCGTCATGCACCTGTAGGTGCTCCCAAGGCGTCCGCGTCACAGGAACTTCGCTGTCCACCAACAAAATAGCGGTCTTGCCGGAGTCCAGCAGGGCCGTTTTGAATCGGTCGAATGTCGCACGACGCCCACCGCCGGCCACAATACGCGGCATCCGCCCGCTGAAACCGGCCTTTTCCAGAAGTTTGCGGAAGCCCTCGCGGCAACGGCTATGTTCTTCGCTGCTATCCCCGCCGCCTTCCACGTAAAGATAAACGCTCACCAGCGCGTGCCCCCTAATTCGCCCCGCGTCCACAGCTCGCCCAACCGATAGTCTTTCAACCAGTGCGCCAGTTGTTCACTCTCAAGCCGTTTCATCACCGTCTGGCCACCGTGTTTTTCACAAACGACAACGGTTTCGGGATGCTCGGTGAGCGCGTCCACCAGCACATCGGAATGGGTCGTAACAATAAGCTGAGAGCGCTCGGAAGCCGCCAGCATCAGGTCGGCCAATTTGGGAAGGATATCCGGATGCAGGCCGAGTTCCGGTTCTTCGATGCCGATGAGGGGCGGCGGCTCGGGGTCGCACAAAATGGCTAACAGACACAGATAGCGCAAGGCGCCATCCGAAAGGCGCGTGGCGGGAATGATGTAATCGCTCTCGGTGAAAAAGACCTGTACCGTGCCGGCCTCCACGCTCACGTCAAAATCGGTCAGGCCGTCGTAGAGGTCACGCAGCGCATCGAGCAACTCGCCTTTGGCTTTGGGATGGCGGCGCAAACGGTTGAGAAACAGCCCCAGATTGGAAAAATCTTCCTCCAGCCGGTCGGTGCGCAGGTCGGCTTTCTGCGGTTCGCGAAAGACGGTGTTGCGGCCAAACGCCCACTCGCGGTACAAACGGATATCGTCATAGGCGTCGGCTAGTTCCGTAATGACCGGATAGGTTTCGGGGTCACGGCGCTGGGCCAGGATAGACACATCCGGTTCTACGCTCTCGCGCGCCAGTTTCCGTTCGCCGCTGACAGGCGCGATGACGGGCTGACCCTGTTGGTAACGATAGTAAAAATAGGGTGTGGATTGGCCGGGGTACGGACGCTCATTTTCGATACGCTCATCTTCCAGCCGGAAGGTCTGTTGTTCGGAGCGAAAGGCCAGCACGTGGCGCAAAGGCTGGCGTCCGTGCGGGTTATCCACAATGACCTCGAGCGTCGCCACACCTTTGGGGTCGCCTTTCCAAATCCACTCACTGACCCCGCCTCCTCGTCCGATGACCGTACGCAGATCCTTAGGAGAGGCACGGTTGGGTGTGGCCTGCAAGAGCGCAATAGCTTCCAGGAGGTTCGATTTCCCGGAGCCGTTCGGGCCGATGAGGACATTGAGACCCTGTAATTCCAGCGGCGCAGTGTCCGGGCCGAACGAGAGCAGGCGCCTCATCGTGATGGCGTGCAGGAGGCGCCGGCCAGACCCGGTTGATTGCGGCAGGACTTTGCTGGAAAAAGGAAGTGTGGTCATTGAGTACCTGTCCGCTTGTGTTCTTCCAACTTTGTCACAGCATCAACGGTTTCTTCGGGCGCGCAGCTGCGCCAGGATTTCCGCCGGCAGGTTGAGGATCTCCCCGACCGTGAGCAGCGCATCCGGCTTCTCCCATAGCCACTCCACTTTGAGCCAGAAGCCGGGGATCAGGCGCGAATGGTAGATGCCGGCTTCCGGCTTGATCAGCTCGAACCGGCCCTGCGCATCGCGCTGATAGAAGAAGGCCCGCCGGCGGTCGGGGCGCGGGTCAATCACCCAATACTCCGGCACGCCGCACTCCTGATACTCGACGAACTTCTCGTCGAGGTCGCGCGCGACGCTGTCGGCGGAGACGACCTCGATCACCACATCCGCCGGGCCTTCGATCCGCCGGTCGTTGGCCACGCGCGCCAGGTGCTCCGTAGCAACGAACACCACGTCCGGCTCGCGCGAGTTGCCATCCGGCCGGCAGCGCATCTCAATAGGCGCAGACCAAACCTGGCCCAATCCCAAGAAATCCGTGAACAACCCCAACAGCTTGGTCAAATAGGCGACCAGTGATTGATGTGTGATTGTCGGAGGCATATGCTCGATGATCTCCCCCTCCACCCATTCGACGAGGTGCGAGGACTGAGGCAGGGCCTGGTACTCTTCGTACGTTGCGCGCCGCCGCGCAAGCTCGGTCGGGATTTCGATCACCTGCTCCGTCATGGCGAACTCTCCTGTGCTGATTATAGCGCCTCCGCGCTGCTCGCAATCGCTAATGCCGGAAGTGCCTGACCCCGGTGACCACCAGCGCCATCCCCGCCGCGTCCGCCGCCGCTACGGTCTCCGAGTCGCGCACCGAGCCGCCGGGATGGATGACCGCGGTGATGCCGGCCCGCGCCGCGACCTCGATGGAGTCGGGGAAGGGGAAGAAGGCGTCGGAGGCCATGACCGCGCCGCGCGCCCGCTCGCCCGCGCGCTCCGCGGCGATGCGGACGCAGTCCACGCGATTGGGCTGCCCTCCGCCGATGCCGACCGTGGCGACCACCTGCCCCTCTACCTTCGCGAAAACGATGGCGTTCGACTTCACATGCTGGCAGGCAACCCACGCGAAGCGTAGCGCCGCCCACTCGGCCTCGGTCGGCTCGCGCTTGCTCACCACTTTCCACTCGCTCCCCGGCGGGTCGCCGAAGTCCACGTCCTGCCGGAGCAGCCCGCCCGTCACCGTCCGCAGCTCGAAGCGCGGCTGAATCTCCAGCGCCGGCATTTCCACCAGCCGGCAGTTCTTCTTTTTTGCCAAGGCCTCGCGCGCCTCGGCGGCGAAGCCCGGCGCGGCGATGCACTCTACGAACAAATCGCCGAGCGCAACAGCCACCGCGCCGTCGAACGGGCGGTTGCCGGCAATGACGCCGCCGAAGGCCGAACGCGGGTCGCATTCGAACGCCGCCCGGTACGCCTCGGCCAGCGTGGGGGCAGAGGCGACGCCGCACGGCGAGAGATGCTTGACGATGCAGACGCTCGGCGCGGCGAAGCTGACGGCGCAGCGCCACGCGGCGTCGAGGTCGAGCAGGTTGTTGTACGAAAGCTCTTTGCCCTGCAGCACCACGCCGCCGAGCGGCCCACCGCCCGGCTCGAACGAGTACAAAATCGCGCCTTGGTGAGGATTTTCTCCGTAGCGGAGGCGCTGCACCGGGTAAACGGTGATGGATAACCGGTAATCGGGGTCAAGGTATTGTGTGATGGCCGCATCGTAGCGCGCCGTGAGCGCAAAGCCCTTCACCGCGAGCCGCCGCCGTGCCTCGTCGCTCACCCGCCCTGCCGCCCGCAATTCCTGCAACACCGGCTCGTAGTCGCGTGGGTCGCACACCAGCGTCACGCGCTCATGGTTTTTGGCCGCCGCACGGATGAGCGTGACCCCGCCGATGTCAATGTTCTCGATGGCCTCGGCCAGAGTCACGCCCGGCCGGGCAACGGTCTGCTCGAAGGGATAGAGGTTGCAGGCCACCAGGTCAATGTAGTCGAAGCCGAGCCGCAACAAGTCGGCGCGGTCCGACTCAATGGCGCGCGCCAGCAGCCCGCCGTGGATGGCCGGGTGCAGGGTCTTCACCCGCCCGCCGAGGATTTCGGGCGAGCCGGTGTAATCGCTGACTTCGGTGACGGACAGGCCGGCCTCGCGCAGCAACCGGGCGGTGCCGCCCGAGGCGATGAGCTGCCAGCCCAGCGTGTGCAGCCCGCGGGCAAAGTCAACGAGGCCGGTTTTGTCGTGGACGGAGAGGAGGGCTTTAGGCATTGGGTTATTGTGTGATTGAGCAATTGGGTAATTGAGTCAGTGGTCGCGCAGAGCGAGTTTTGAGCAAATGCAAGTTGATGTCATGAACCAACCCCGGCCCAGAGTACACCAGGCCGGTATAAAGCTGCACCAACGTCGCGCCGGCGTCGAGCTTTTCGAGCGCGTCATCGGGGCACAGGATGCCGCCCACGCCGATGATGGGCAGGTCGGTGCGGCGGGCGAGATAGCGGACGACGGCGGTGGACCGCGCGCGCAGCGGCTCGCCGCTCAGCCCACCCGACAGCGAGCGGGCGCGCGCCGGCAGCCCGTCGCGGCTGAGCGTGGTGTTGGTGGCGATCAGGCCGTCAACCCCGCAGGCGGTCGCGGCGGCCAGCGCGTCGTCGAGTTCGGCCTCGGTCAAATCCGGCGCGAGCTTCACAAGGAGGGGCGTGCGCCGCGGCAACCGGTCGCGCACCGCCGTCACGGCGCGCAGCAGGTCCTCGAGGAAGGCGCGCAGCTGCAACTGCCTCAGGCCCGGCGTGTTCGGGCTGCTGAGGTTGAGCGCCACGTAATCGGCGCATTCGTGGACTCGTTCGAGCAGCGCGCAGTAATCCTCGGCGGCGCGCTCAAGCGGCGTGTCGCGGCCTTTGCCGATGTTCACTCCGATACGTAGAAAGTAGCGAGTAGAAAGTAGGACTTTCCACTTTCTACTTTCTACCATCAACGCTTCAACCCCGTTGTTCGGAAACCCCATGGCATTCACCAGCGCCTGCGCTTCAGGCACGCGATGAACGCGCGGCTTCGGGTTGCCGGCCTGCGGCAGAAGCGTCACTGTGCCCACTTCGATGTGGCCAAAGCCGAGGGCCGCCAGCCCGCTCACCGCTACGCCGTTTTTGTCGTAGCCCGCCGCCAGCCCAACCCGATTCCTGAACCGCAGCCCGAAGGCCTCCACCTCCAGCCGCGGGTCGTTCACCTCGAACAGGGCGCGCAGCACCACGTCCGCAAACGGCAGACGCAGCGCGGCCAGCGTGAGCGCATGGGCGCGTTCAGGGTCGAGGCGGAAGAGGAGGGGACGCAGGGCGTGATACATGACTCGGTGACGGGGTGACAGGGTGACGATTGTAATCACCCTCTCACCCTGCCAGAAACGCCATGACTTCATCATACTGCGCCGCCGTCACCGCCCCGCTCTCGCGCCAGAGCGCCAGCAGCTCGCGCAGCGTGGTGACCGCGTGAAGCGTGTAACCCGCCGCCGCCAGCGCCTCGCGCGCGCCCTGTTCCCGGTCAATGAGCACGACGATGTCGCGCACCTTCAGACCGGCGGCCTCCAGCTTCTGAATGGCCTCGAGCTTCGTGTCGCCGGTGGTCGCCAGGTCGTCGAGCACGACGACGGTTTCACCCGCCGCGTAGTCGCCCTCGATGGCGGCCTTCGTCCCGTAGTCCTTCACCTCGCGGCGCGGGTAGAGGAGCGGGCGGTTCATCTCCAGCGCCACCGCCGTGCCGATAGGCAGCGCGGCGTACGGCAGGCCGGCCAGGCGGTCGAACCGCAGCCCGGCGAGCACGCCGGCGTAGGCGCGCGCGGCCAGTTTGAGGATGGGAGGATGAGAGATGAGACGGCGCAGATCGAGATAGATGGGCGATTGCAGGCCGGACTTGAGCGTGAAGCTGCCGAAGCGCACGCATTGCGAGTCGACCAGGGCCTGAGCGAGCCCGACGACGGCGGAACGCGGGCGGCTGACCGCCGTCTGCGGTCGGCGGCCTGCGGTCATCGCGTGGCGCATGCGCTCGATGGCATCGCGCCACTCCGCCGCCGCCCTGTTCCAGTTCGCGGCGCGGGAGATGGCGCGCGAGACCGGGATGAGCATCCCCGCGCCGTCGGCCCGCAGGCCCGCGCGCAGCGCCGTCTCCAGGTCGCCGCCCTGCGCGCCAATACCGGGAGCGAGGAGCCACACATCGGGCGAAAGGGCGCGCACGTGGCTCAATGCCTCCGGCTGCGTCGCGCCGACCACCAGGCCGACGTTGCCGTTGCGGTTCCACTGCTGCGCCAGCAGGGCTACTTGCTCATACACCGTCCGCCCGTCTGCGAGCTTCAGGTCTTGCACGTCGCCCGCGCCGGGGTTCGACGTTTTGCACAGCAGAAAGACTCCGCGCTCGCGGTCGGCGAGGAACGGGGCGAGCGAATCCTCGCCGAGGTAGGGCGAGAGCGTGATGGCGTGCGCGCCGAGCTTCTCGAAGGCGGAGCGGGCGTAGGCCTCGGCGGTGGAAGCGATGTCGCCGCGCTTTGCGTCGAGGATGACGGGGGTGAGGGAGCCGGTGCGGTGCGACTCTTCCTGAACGACCTCGATCACCCGCTTGAGCGCCGCCCACCCCTCCGGCCCATACAACTCGAAGAAGGCGGCGTTGGGCTTGTAGGCGGCGGCGTAGCGCGAGGTCTCGCGCACCAGGCGCACGCAGAAGTCGAGCGCGGCGTCTGCGTTGGCCTGCGGCAGGTCGTTGGGGTGCGGGTCGAGGCCAACGCACAGCAGCGAGTGCGTGATGTGAACGCGGCGTTCCAAAAGAGAGAAGAACGTTTCCACTCGAAACCGCAAGAAAGGAAACGAGAAAAGGAGGGAAACCCGTTTCCCTCTTTTCCCTATGCCTTTCCAAGCACCATCGCCAGCAGCGCCATGCGCACGTACAGGCCGTACTCCATCTGGCGGAAGTAGGCGGCGCGCGGGTCGTCGTCTACTTCGGGCGAGATTTCGCCAACGCGCGGCAGTGGGTGCATCAGCACGAAGTTCGGCTTGGCGCGCTTCATCGTCTCGGCGGTGATGATGTACGAGCCTTTGACCGACTCGTACTCTTCCATGTTTTCGAAGCGTTCTTTCTGCACGCGGGTGACGTAGAGCACGTCGGTTTCGGGCAGCACGGCGTCGAGCGTGGTGTGTTCGGTCTGCGGCAGGCCGCGCTTGCGCAGCTGGGCGACCAGCTCCGGCGGCATCCGCAGGATTTCCGGCGAGACGTAGTTGACCTTGACGCGATAGAGCGCCAGCAGCTTGGCCAGCGAGTGCACGGTGCGCCCGTACTTCAGGTCGCCGAGCATGGTCACGGTCAGGCCGTCAATGCTGCCCAGCTCCTCGCGGATGGTGAACAGGTCGAGCAGGGCCTGTGTGGGGTGCTCGCCGATGCCGTCGCCGGCGTTGATGATGGGCTTGCGGGCGGCGTTGGCGGCGATGGCCGCCGAGCCGGTCTCCGGATGGCGCAGCACGATGACGTCGGCGTAGCATTCCAGCGTGCGCACCGTATCGGTCAGCGATTCGCCCTTGGTCACCGACGAGTAGCGGACCTCGTTGATGGGGATGACGCTTCCGCCCAGCCGCTCCATCGCCGCCAGGAACGACGATGAGGTGCGCGTGCTCGGCTCGTAAAACAGGTTGGCGAGGATTTTGCCCTTGAGCAGGTCGAACGTGCCGATATGGGCGACCATGGTGCGCATGGCCTCGGCCACACCGAAGATGTACTCCAGGTCGTCACGGCTGAACTGCGACACGGACAAAATGTCCTTGCCGTAGAAACGCCCCGTGCGCTGATCGCCGAGGGGGAGATGGGTGTTGAGGAGGTGGGTTGGGAGAGTCATAGGATTTGAGATTTGAGATTTGAGATTTGAGATTTTGGATTGGTTCGTATTGCGTATTACGTATTGCGTAGCGCCCGGCGCTTTTCCGCAATTACGCAATACGCAATATGCTATACGCTATACGCTATACGAACTATTCATCACATCTCTGCCCGTCCCCGGTTGCGCCAGCACGCGTTCGCCGTCGTAGGCGAGCTGGCCGCGCAGGGTCACGGCGATCACCCTGCCGCGCAGCCGCCAGCCAACGAACGGCGTCCAGCCGGCGCGCGAATACATCCGCGAGGCATCCGGTTGCCATTCGCAATCGGCATCCACCTCAATCCACGTGTCCGGCTGCTCCGGCAGGTTGAAGATGCGGCGCGGGTTGGTGTGCATGCGGGCAAGGAGGTCTTCCAGCGTAAGCCGGCCCTGATGGGCGGCGGTGAGCCAGAGCGCCAGCGCGGTCTCCAAGCCGGGGAAGCCGGGCGGCGGCTTCTCGCTCTCCTTCTCGGCGCGGGTGTGCGGGGCATGGTCGGTGGCGAAGCAGTCAATGTCCGCGAGATGCGCCCAGAGCGCAGCCACGTCGGCCGGGGTCGCCAGGCGCGGGCGCACTTCGAGGTAGCCGGGCGCAAGGCCGCAGTCGTCCAGCGTCATGAACATGTGGTGCGGGCAGACCTCGCAGGTGACGGCGTAGCCCTTGTCCCTCGCGCGCGCAATCAGCTCGATCTCGTCCTTGCGGCTGACGTGGCAGATGTGGATGGAGCGCCCGGCCAGGTGCGCGGCCAGGATGGCCGAGGCGACGTGATGGCCCTCGGCGTGGGCAAGCAGCGGCGACTCTTTCGGCCAGCGCGCGCAGTGCTCGACGAGCAGACTGAGCGCGTCCATCTTCAAATCGCCGAAGGTCGAATCGAGGTACATCTTCATCCCCGCAACCTGCGGCGCAAAGCGTGCGGCGCTCTCCACGTTGCCCGGCCCGGCGCCGAAGTAGAGGCCGTAATCGCAACGGGCGCGGGCCTGCGCTGCGGCCTGATACTGCGCCAGCGCCGCGCCGTCGGTGATGGGCGGCTGGGTGTTCGGCATCGCCAGGATGGTGGTGATGCCGCCGGCCAGCGCAGCGGCGGTAGCCGAGTCCCAGTCTTCCTTGTGAGACTGGTTGAGGTCGCGCACATGCACATGTGGGTCTATCAGTCCGGGCAGGCGCAGGCGGGTCATGGGCAAAAAAAGAGCCGACTCATCGTCGGCTCCGGGCAATCGGGGAAAGGGCGCTGCGGCGCAGCGCAGGGCAAAGGGTGTGACCTCGGTTCATCGGCGCGGGATTGTACGCGGAGCAAGGCGCGGAGTCAAGTTACGGGCCGAGCAGCGCGTCAATCCGCGTCTTGTACTCCTCGAAGTCAATCGGGTTAGTCACGCGCTGACCATTAATGAAGACGGTCGGCGTCCGGTCAACGCCCAGGCTGCGCGCCAGGGCTTCATCCTCCCTGACGGCTGCAGCATAGCGCCCGGAGTCCAGGCAGCTGTTGAACTGCCCCTGGTCCAGACCCAGCCGCTCGGCAAAAGCCTTCAATCGCGCATCGCGAAAATTGCCAGCGCCTTCGCCTCCGGCATTGGCAAACAGAATGGCATGATATTGCCAAAACCGGCCCTGCTCTCGCGCGCACTCGCTGGCCTCCGCCGCCCGGCGAGACTCGTTGCCGCCGCGATTGCCATCAATCACGATGAAATGCCGGAACTCGAGGCGCACGCTCTTGCCGGCGTTGATGTACTCTTCCTTGATCCGGCGACCCGCGCCGGTAGCCAGAACGGCGCAGAACGGTCACTGGAAGTCGGAGAACTCCTGGATGACCACGCGCGCATCGCGCGGGCCGAGCGCCTTTCCGTCTGCCAGAGAATAATCGGCCTCAGGCGGCGTGATGATCTCGCCCACCGGCTGCATGTCCTGGATCAGGCGCGGCCCGATCAACACCGCCACCACCAATAGGACAACAACCGTCACTGCGCCGACTGCGACCATCTGGCGGCGGCGCTGTTGCTGTTGCCGCCGTTTACGAAGTTCTTCTCGTTTGCTCATAGGCCAGGATTATACTCAATCCATCGCAGAGTGCACTGAAAGAACTCACCACTCAAGACGTGCGCCTTTAACTCGACCGACGAAAAAGCCTCCCTCTCCTATTCCCCGATTCTGGAGCCGCTAAGCCGCGTCGCCCATCGCGGCGGAGCAACCATTGAGCACGAGCGCAACGACGATCTGAAGCACGGCGCTGCTGAAACGTTGCTGCGTTTGAAAACAAAAAGCGCCTTGCCGCGCTTGCACGCCATCAAATCTTGACCAGCGCTTCGCGATAGGCATCCAGCGCCTTCTGCAAGCGACCGGCGCGCATGTAGGCATCGCCGAGCAATCGCAGGAAAATCAGCGAGTCCGGGTTGCGGGCAAGGTAGGCTTCCAGTTCAACAATCACTTCGTCGAGCTTATGGCCCGACCGGATGAGGTGCTCAAAGCGCGCCTGCGCCTCAGCCAGTTCGTTGCTTTGTAGCGCTGCCTGCGCCTGACCAAGCACTGCGGTGTGGGTCTGGCCGGCGAAGGCTGACTTGCGCGGCTTGCGTGGTCGGCGCGTCAGGCGCACGCCGGTTGGGAGGCGTACCGCCGGCGTGCGGGCAACGACAGGCTCCGGCTGCTCTGGCAGCACGGAAGCAGGTGATGGCGTTGAGGCAGGCTCGGTCGCAGCAGTGGGGGGCGTGTCGGTGCGG
Organism: Anaerolineales bacterium; assembly: GCA_025057205.1. Lineage (GTDB taxonomy): Bacteria > Chloroflexota > Anaerolineae > Anaerolineales > UBA6663 > JANWXR01. Next base: position 16,306 of record JANWXR010000003.1, read on the forward strand.
CGGCGTGGGGTGCCGGTTCCGACTTCGGCGCGGCGCGCGCGGCGCTCTTCCATGCGTTGTTGGATCTCGCGCTGGGCGGCTTCCCGTTCGGCGCGTTCCCGCTCGAGGCGTTCGGCTATTTCCTGTTCCTTGGCGCGGCGACTGGCGGATAGGCGCTCGGCCAGGCGTACCAGCCGTTCATCGCGGCTCAGGGTTGAGGTGGCCGATGGTTCGGGGGGGGTCGGCACAGAGGCGATCGGCGGCGCTTTGACCCAGTCCGGCGGCTCGATGACCGGCTCAGGCACAGGCTCTTCCGGAAGGGGCGGCTCCGGCTCGGCCACCAGGTTGCGCAACTCTTCGGCGATCGGGGCTGGGCGCGCGGCCAAGCTCTCCAACCAACGCATGGCTGCGTCTTCATCAATCATGGGTGGAGCAGCAGACGGCTCGGCGGGAGGAACCGCAGCTTCGGCTGGCAACTCTGCTTTTATAGCGGCTGACCAGTCTGACACGGTGGGTGCAGACGGCGCCGTAATCGGGGGAGGCTCTTCTTCCACCGGCACAGCCGTTTCACTCTCGGCGGTGATCCAAATGGGCGGGCGGTCGGTGCGGTCTTCGGGACGGGTCGTCAGTTCAGCAGGGTCTACGCCCTGACGCACAGCGAGGCTCTCCAGCCAGCGCATAGCCTCGTCATCACTCAACGTGCTGAAATCGGGCACGGGGGCGGCAGCAGCGGGCGTCTTCGCTTCAATCGCCTCGGTCATTTCGAAGATATCGGGCAGTGTGCCGGTCGGCGGCATGAGAGGACTGGACGGCTCTTCCAAGTTGGCGGACTTTTCGATGGATTGCGGCGCCTCAACCGCCGAGGCCGGCTCCTCCGGCAATGTCCACTGGGGCGGTGCGCTCTCCGCTTCGGGCGGCGGGGTGAAGGCGGCCCGTTCCTCGGCAGTGGTCGTCAGCTCAGCAGGGTCAACGCCCTGACGCGCGGCGAGGCTCTCCAGCCAGCGCAGGGCGTCTTCCGTGCTCATCTCACCCACGTTGTGCACGGCAGAGGCGGGAGGCGTGGGCGCTTGGGCGAGGACAGGCTCAACCGGTGGTGCGCTCTCCGCTTCGGGCGGTGGGGTGAAGGCGGCCCGTTCCTCGGCAGTGGTCGTCAGCTCAGCAGGGTCAACGCCCTGACGCGCGGCGAGGCTCTCCAGCCAGCGCAGGGCATCGTCTTCACTTAGCGCGCTAACATCCGGCACAGCCGAGACCGAAGCAGCGGGTCGTTCGGGCGCACCGGCGGCCCATTCCGGCAAAGTCGGCTCGGCCGGGAGTTGCTCGAGGCTGGCTGCCGGTTGTTCAATCGGCGCAGGCTCGGCGGTCTGTTCTTCGGCGCGCGCCTGCGCACGCATTTTGCGCAACCAGTCGGGCACGTCCTTAGAGCGGAGCCACCCCACGATGGTTTCCGAAGCGCCGGGCGGGGCCGGCTCAGCCCAGGCCGGAACTTCCAGAGCAGGCGGCGCCGAGGTTTCTTCGGCGGCAGGCGGCGCTGCTTCACCGGCGGGCTCGGCTGAGGGTTGCGTAGCTTCGGGCGGGGTACGTAGCCAGTCTGGCACTTCTTCGAGAGCGATGGGCGGCAAGTCTGCGTCAGAGACTGCCGGCGGCGCGGAGTCAACAGGTGCCATTGCCTTCACCCAGTCCGGCACTTCGCCGACTTCAATCGCCGCTTCTTCTTCGCCGAGCGGCGTAGGCGAAGAGTCCCAATCCACCGGGGCGTTGGCGCGCGCAATAGCTTCTGGTGAGGCAGGCTGGAGGAAATCGGGCAATTCAACGGCAGGCGGAGAGACAGGCGCCTCTGCAGCAGCCGTTGCGGGCGGCGGCTCCGGCTCTTCGGGCGGTGCAGCCGATTTTTCGGGCGGCACGGCTTGCAACCATTCGGGCAAGGGGAGGGCTTCGGCGTCGGAGGCTGCGGCGGCAGTTCCACCGGCAGCAGTTCCGCCGACGGTTGCCAGCCAAGGCGGAAGTTCGTCAAGGTCGGTCGGGGCCGCCGGCTCGAGCCAGTCCGGCATGTCTGCTGCGGGTGTGGCGCTGGTTGCCGGTGGGATGTTTCTGAGCCAGGCGGGGAGTTCATCTTCATCCAACATCTGGGTCGGCTCGTCCGGCCCCAGACGGCGTGTCAGCTCTCCTTCAGCAGAGTGCAAGGGTGCGGAAACATCCAACCCGCCAGTCTTCAGCCAGTCGGGCAGGTCATCCGCCAAGCGCGCCGTAGGGCCTTCGCCCGCAATGGGAGCAGTTGGCCGCCAATCGCCCAGCATTTCGGTGAGGGATGGCTCCACGGGCTTGGAAGGCGGCGGCGGGGCGATGTCCTTCAGCCAATCGGGGATTTCTCCTTCCGCGAGGGATGTAGTCATCGGCTTTCCGAGCGCTGTGACTGCCGGCTCCTGAGTCAGCCAGCCAGTTGGCTTGGTAGGATCTTTCGGCTGTTCTTCGGTTTCGTACGAGGGGCTGGCTATCACACCGGTGGTGGCCTTCATCCAGTCAGGCAACTCGGCGGTGACCGGGGCGCTGATCGGCTCCACGTCGCGCATCCAGTCGGGCACCTCCCCTGGCTCGGGCAATTCAGTGGTGAGGGCTTCGGCCAGGTCGTCGGTCAGTGCGCCGGTTCCGAGGGTGAGCGCGCCGGTCTGCCCGGCAAGCAGATCGGTGCCCAGACGCAACCACTCAGGCTCATCGGCGCTCACCGCCGGCGTCGCCGCTTCAAGATCGGCACCGAGCGATTCGGCCCAATCCGGTGCAGCAGCAGCCGAACGATCGGGGTCGTACACGAGCAGAGGCACGCGGACGGCGTCATCGCGCACGGGGGCAGCCAGCGGGTCATCGGTGAAACGCTCATAGGGATCGAGCGCTTGCAGACGTTGTTGATAGGGCCGCGCTTCATCGGCGCGGTTCTGGGCAATGAGTAGGCTGGCCAGCAGGCGGTTGGCTTCCTGGTTGTAAGGCAGCTTCTGAAGCACAGCGGCGGCCACTTCGGCGGCTTCGGCGCGCCGGCCGTTTTCGGCCAGCACCCGCGCCAGCAGGGCGCGCAGGTCTAAGCGCTCCGGGTCTTCGGCCAGAGCCGCGCGCAATTCGACCTCGGCCTGCGTGAACAGGTCGCCACGCGCATACAGGCGAGCCAGCCCGCCGCGGGTCAGGCGCGCCCGCGGCGGCACTACGCCGTCGCGGCGCCCATACAGCCGGCGCAATTCTTCCTGCACGGCGACGTTCGACGGGTTGCTCTCGAAGGCGCGCTCCATATGCCAAAGCGCGGCCTCCAGGTTGGATTCGTCCTCGCGCACGATGGCCATGCCGACGTGGGAGACGAAGTCATCGGGCACAGCAGAGAGCACACGCTGAAAGATGTCGGCGGCGTCTCCATGGCGGCCCTTTTCTAGCAGCGCCTTACCCAGCAGGCGATAGGTCTCGATATTTTTGGGATAGTGGGTAAGGATGTGTTTACAGTGGGAGATCGCTTCATCGAACTGCTTCTGCTCGATGTGCTGATCAATCTGCCGGAGGTACGTGCGCAATGCGATGTCGGCCATAGGCGTATCCTCGTCGCTGAGGAGTATCCTACGTTTTAAGGCATTTTGCAACCGGGAGGGAGGTAGAAAGAGGAGAGTGGAAAGTAGCGATTGGAGATTGGAGATTGGAGATTAAAGACTGAAGACTGAAGATTAGAGGTGGTGGAGGGATTTGAGGTGGGCGAGGCGGCGTCCTAGGTCCGGCTCGCGATAGGGCGCGGGGCCGAGTGGGTCGGGCGCGGAGTCGTAGCCGAGCAGGGCGTGCAGCGAGGCGAGGACGCCGGCCGCCAGGGCTTCGCGGTCATAGCCGCCCTCCAACACCAGCACGAGTTTGCCGCCACAGTGCCGTTGGGCAATAGAGCGCAGAGCCTGCACCTGCCGGAAGAAGCCGGTCGTGGTGAACTGGAGCGAGGCCAGCGGGTCGCGCCAGTGGCCGTCGTAGCCGGCGGAGACGAGAAGGAACTCGGGCCGGAAACGTTCCGCCGCCGGGCCGATGATTTCCGCATAGACGCGCTCCGCCGCCGCATCGCCGGCGTGGGCCGGGAGCGGCACGTTGAGTGTGTAGCCCCGCCCCGCCCCCTCGCCGATCTCATCCACGTCGCCGGTTCCGGGATAGATACCCTCCTGATGCGTGCTGATGAACAGCACCGACGGGTCGGCATAGAAGACGGTCTGCGTGCCGTTGCCGTGGTGCACGTCGAAGTCCACGATCATCACTTTGCCGCAGCCGCGCGCCTGAGCATGCCGGGCGGCGATGGCCACGTTGCTGAACAGACAAAAGCCCATCGCTTGCGTGGGCGTAGCGTGATGGCCGGGCGGGCGCACCAGCGCGAAGGCGCTCTCGGCCTCGCCGTCGAGCACGGCGTCCACGGCGCGCAACACGCCGCCCGCCGAAAGCCGCGCGCACTCGAACGATGCCGGCGTGATATATGTCGGCGCGTAATCAATGAAGCCGGGCGCTTCAGCCATCAGGCGCTCCAGCGTCTCGATAAAGCGCGGTGGGTGGACGCGGGTGAGTTGTTCGAGGGTGGCGGGCTGGGGTTCAAGACTGATGATGGATGACTGAAGATTGGAGACTAGAGATTGAACGGCGCGTTGGATGGCGGGCAGGCGCGCGGCGTTCTCCGGATGGTCGGGCAGGTCGTGCGCAAGCGAGGGGACGTAGGTGAGGGCGAGGGGCATTGAATGGCGGGTGATGGATGGCGAATGGTGGATGGCTGACCGTTAGTTCCAAAATTCCCACTACTTTTTCTGGGCCAGGTTCTGCCACTCCGCCAGTTGGTGGCGCACTTTCTTGGCTCACGGGTCTTCGATGGCTTCTCTGATTTTGAGCGAGTCCTGCGCATGGGCGATGGCCTCGGCGCGCCGGCCAAGCGAGTCGAGTGCGAGGGCCATGTTCCACAGCGCGTTGCCCTCGCCGCGCCAGTCGCCGATCTCGTGAGCGATGTTGCGATACTGCTCGCAGAACTCAATCGCCTTGCGCGTCTCGCCCAGGGCGACATAGGTCAGGCCAAAATTGCCGAGGTGGTTGCCTTCCATGCTGCGGTTCTTCAACTGTCGCGTCGCCTTCAGCCCGTCTTCCAGCCAGCGGATGCGCTCGGGCGGGTGCAGGCGCAGGGCTAGCACGTACGCACCGGCATTCAGGTAGTCATTGCACAAATGCACAGCGGCTTCGCTGAGACCTGTTGGGTCATGCAACGCTTCGCTTTGCCCAAGACCCCGCAGGTCTGGACTCGCCGCCCACTTTTGCCCTGCTTCGATGTGCGCGCGCTCAAGGTCGAACAGCGCCAGCCCGCGCAGAACGTTCTCATTACCTTGCAGGTACAACTCAGTAGCGGCGCTCAGTACGCCTTTATAGTGTTCAGCGTGGCGCAGTTGGGCCTGCGCCACTTCTTCTTCGGCGCTGCACTGCGCGCAGGCAAAGCACGGCTCAGGTCATACAGGACGTAGCGGCCCGCGCAGAAGTTGAGCATCGAAACTCTCACCAACTCGCCCAGCGCGTCCTGCTCCACCTCATTATCTCTCCTCTCCCATACCGCGCGCGCCGCCGTCCGGTCGAAGGGTTCAGGGAAGACAGCCAGCGCCCGCCAGCGCCGTTGCAGCTCGGCGCTTAACAGGTCATAGCCTCAAACGCAGTACGGCAGCTTCGTTAATAAATGGCGATCGCACCCGCGCCGATCGCAATTGCTCTGACATCGATGATGTCGCCGACTTCGAGTTTGTCGTTTGCGCTGTCGGCCATAAGCCCTCGCCCGTATGTGGGCGGGAGTATAACTCAGGCCGGGGCGAAGAATCACCGAAGCTGTCTCCTAGAAATTACCCATATCCTACCGCCAGGCACACCTTTATAATCCCGGTTACTGTGACCGAAGGATAAGGTATGCCGGCCTGGCAGATGCGAATGGGAGTGATGGCGTTGCTCATGGTTGTGGGCGCGGCGCTGGCCGTGGCCCTAGCCACGCCGACCGTGTGGGGTAAGGAGAGCGGGCCGCTGTTCGGCGAGCCGGCTGGGCCGGTAGCGCTGGTGGCGCAGGCGGGGCCAGAGGTCGTGCGTCGCCGGCTGGCCAGCATCCATTTCGATACACTGGAGCAGGCTCGCCCTGGCAGTCGCCTAGAACTCAACTTGTTCGAGACGGTGACGCTTACAGCGCGGATTGAGTCGGTGCAGACCGTGTGGGCCGAGACCACTGCCTGGGTAGGCCACCTAGAGAACGAGCCGCTGGGCCACATCACGCTGGTCAAGCGGGGCCGGCGGCTGGACGGTCTGATTGCGTCGCTGGCCGGCGTCTACGAGATCCGCGGCGATGGCAACGGCCTGGCCATGATTGCGCAGCTAGACCAGTCCGCCTATCCCCCGGAGGGTGAGCCAATCCCCATCAACCTGCCTGCCGCTCCAGCCGCAGCCGCGCATCCGCAGGCCGACGACGGCTCGATAATTGATGTGCTGGTGCTCTACACGCCGGCGGCGCGCACGGCGGCGGGCGGGACTGCGGCCATCGAGAACATCATCAATCTGGCCGTCGCCGGCACGAACCAGTCTTACGCCAACAGCAACGTCACGCAGCGACTCAACCTGGTCGGCATGAGCGAGGTGAGTTACACCGAGTCCGGCGACATGGGCCTCGACCTCGACCGGCTGCGCCTCACGAACGACGGCTTTATGGATAACGCCCATACGCTACGCAACAGCCTGTATGCAGATGAAGTGGTATTGCTGGTAGAGAGCGGGCAGTACTGCGGCATCGCCTACCTGATGACGACGGTCTCGGCCGGCTTTGCCAATTACGCCTTCGCTGTGGTCGCGCGCGAGTGCGCCGTCGGCAACTACACTTTCGCTCACGAACTTGGCCACAACATGGGCGCGCGCCATGACTGGTTCGTGGACACGGGGACGACGCCGTTCACCCATGCGCACGGCTACGTCAACACGGCACAGGGCGCGCGCTGGCGCACCATCATGGCCTATAACACCCATTGCCAGGCGATGGGCTTCAATTGCAGCCGGCTGAATTACTGGTCGAACCCTAATGTGCTGTACAACGGCGCGCCGATGGGCGTCCCGGCCGGCTCCTCCACCGCCTGCACCCTGAACAACATCAACAACCCGCCCTGCGACGCCAACGATCAGCTGACGCTGAACAACACCGCCCTCACGGTAGCCAACTTCCGAGTCCGGCCCGCTGGCGGTACGGCCACGGTTACACCCAGCCTTGCTCCCACTCAAACAGGGACGACTACGCTAACAGCCATCCTTACTACCACACCCACTCGCACCCCGACATGGACTCCCACGCCGACAGGCACACGTACCCCTACGCCCACCCACACCGGCACGCCGCTGCCCAACCTCATCTTTATGCCGCTTATCTGGCGTTGACGCTTTGCGCACGGACGCTCAGCGACTGGGATTGCCAGCAGCGCGCTCGACGCTCACCTTCACGGTCACTGTGCCTTCGTTGTCGCCAAGCAGGTCGTCGTTGATGCGGAAGTAGAGCATGCCCTCCGCATCGGCCCGCAGGCTCGTGCCACGACCGACGACGAAGGGCGGGCCATCCTCGCCAATACGTCCCAGCAGCGTGCCACCGAACGCGCCGTAGGTGGACAGCGGGTAGGTATTCACCGTCACCGGCTTGCCGCCTCCCTCTGGGCCGTGCAGCCCCACCAGCGGCGAGTACTGCCACTGCCCGCTCGCCGTCAGGCGCAGCACGTCACCGCGCTCCACTCGGATGCCCACCGACTGCCACTGGCGGTAGGCATAGATGGTATACGAGCCGGCGTCCTCAAATGCCTGGGGTCGCCAGTCGAGCGGGCGTAGCACTGTCGTGGCTGCGCACACCACCGCAGGCGTGAGCAGCAACAACAACCAGCCCCAAAGCGTGGAAGATTTTGAAGACATGGGAGGGCATCCACAGATGACACAGATTTTTACAGATGAATCCACTGCAAGAATGAACCGCTGAGGGCATCCACAGATGACACAGATTGTCACAGATGAGTCCACTGCAAGAATAAACCGCTGAGAATGAAACGCCGAAAACGCACAAAGAGTGCAGAGTTCTTCATCGGTTATGTCTCCGCGTGCTCAGCGCGCTCCGCGGTAAAAATGAAGGCGAGCCATCTGTGTTCATCTGTGCCATCTGTGGAACAACAATCATGGGACGTTGGCCTCGCCCGGGTTCTCGCGCAGCTCGATCACCGGTGCTGCGCCGCTGCCCGCGCTGATGATCCACTTGCTGTTGTTCTTGAGCTCCTGCGCCGTCAGGTATTCGAGGTACTGCGCGGCGATCTCCGGATGCCGGCTCAGCTCACCAAGCAGCAGGCGCACCGACTCCCGTTGCGCTTGAGCGCGCTGCTGAATCTGATAGGCCTCGGCGTCGGCCTGTTTCTGCGCGGCGTAGAACTCGGCATCGGCCAGCGTGCGCTGCCGGGCGGCCTCGGCCTCGGCCTGCTCCTGCCGTTGCACGGCCACCATCCGGTCTTCGATGGCCTGCACGACGTTGGCCGGCGGCTCGGCGCTCTGAATCTGCACGGTGATGAATCGGACGCCGTATTGTTGCTCCTTCGCCCGCAGCTCGGCCAGCATGGTCTCGTTGAAGTCGGCGCGGGCGCCCATCATATCGGCCATGGTGCGGGTGTTGGTCACGTCGCGCAGCTTGCCCTGCACGAACTCGAAGAGGATGCGTTCGGGGTCAGCCACGTTGAGGGCGTAGGTACGCGGGTCGGTGACGCGGTAGGTGTATTGGAGCGAGACCACCATCGAGAGGTTGTCGGCGGTGACGGCATTGATGCGCTCGACGTAGCCCAAACGCTCGCGCACCTCGACAATGATGACGGTATCCACCAGCGGAATTCGGACGTGCCAACCCGGCTCGTTGACAGCCAGGAAGCGCCCGCCGCGCAGGTGCAGGCCGCGCTCGTACTCATGAACCTTGTAGATGGCGCTCTGCCCAACGACAAGCAGCACAGCCAGCAACACCACGGCGGCAAGGAAAACGACGGCTAACCGGAAAAGCAAATTGATGGTGGAAACGAAGGAGCGGCGTGGAGCCGCTGCGGGAGGGGTAGCAGTGGTCATATCAGTGACTCTCCTGAGAATGAGGCTCATGTACAGCCCAAGTGCAAAAGCCAGACGCGCCAAGCACGCGGCACACTTGTCCTGGACACAAACCGAGAATGATTTGACCGGTATGACGAAGGATCAGGCGGAAGGGTGACTCAAACCAGCGACGCCGGTGGAGTCAGAACAATCCCTTACACTTTACGAAATATCGTCCAGTTGTTTCTTCAAGGCTCTGAGCGTGTCCCAGGCTGATAACCTGCTGAAGGCCGTAGGTAACTGCTCAGGTCATAATCGCCGATAGGCTGGGGAATCCACAGATGTCGCAGATTGTCACGGATTCTTTTCTGCGAAAATCTGCGTAATCTGTGGATCAATCAGACAAGCTGAGCAGTTACGGCCGTAGAAGTAAATCAAGACTCCGAAGAACCCGACCGGCAGCAGCAACAGCACCGATGACAGGACATAGCCGCCCAACCCGACCAGCGTCAGAATTTTGCCTATCAATATCCCACTTCTGGCCGAATCCTGCCGAGCCTTCAAGCCCCTGATTTCTTCCTCGAGAGTCTTCGCCGCCGAAGCGATCTTGCACCGATCAATTGGAAAGTTTTCCATTGTGCCCCCACCTCTCACAAAGGATAGTCTGCGCTTCAGAAGTGCCCACGATTGACCTCGATATACGCGCAATGGCCGGTGGTGTCAATCTCTCAACGGTCATCACCTGAAGATGACGTCCACAATCCAGTAATCACCGCGCCCGTTGTTGAGCAGCAGCGAACGCCCATCCGGCATTAGGGCGAAGTAGGCGTCCCAGTGCTCCTGGCTCAGGTCCACCACCTGCCCGCCGACCACGTCCACAGCGATGATGCGCCGCCCGTCCTGCGGGTACGTCTGCACGAAAATCGCGCGACCATCCGGCGTCCACTGCGGCGGGTCGGTCACATCACGAGGCGCGACGGCAACGATCAGCTGCTCCGTTCCATCGGCGGCGAACACATGCAGCCACACCGAGCGCAGGTTGTTTGGGTCGCGGTCAATCACCGCCAGCCGGTCACCGCTGACCGACCAGGCCATCTCCGCCGGTTGCAACCCATCGATTCGGGTCACAGCCTCGGTGCTCAGGTCGAGCAAGCACAACGCGTTATCGCAGACGAAGGCCACGCGCTCGCCGCCGGGCGCGGGCCGGGGCGCGAAGCCGGGCAGCGCCACGCCAGAAAGGTCGGCTATAAGCTTCGAGTCGCCGCCGGCGTAGGGCGCGCGCCACAGCCGACCGTCCGAAAAGAACCAGACGCCGTCTGCCGTCAGGCCGGGCAGTTGCGGCGAGGCCAGGCCGGTCGCCAGATTGTTGGGCAGGAAGTGCTCGACTTCCACGTAAGACGAAACGGAAGGGACGCTATCTCGCGTGACGACGGTGATGGCGAACGGGCTGGCAGGGTCTGCGGCGAGTGCGTCCGGGTCAACCCGCGTGTAGACGATGTACCGGCCATCAGGCGAGAAGCCGTACTCGCGGATGTCTCCCGGCGCGCCGACGGCCACCGGCGCTGCGCCGTTGAAAGGGACGAGCCAAAGCTGCCGGCGCACCGCGTCCGTCTCAATCGCCACCAAGAAGGCGCTGCCGTCCGGCGCAACCGTCAGCCGCTCCACGCGCACGCTCTCCCAGAGCCAGTGTGCAGGGTTGGCTTCATCGAGGCGATTGGCGTCCGGGTGCAGCTGCGCCTGCCGCACCGCGCCCAGACGGATGGGCGAGGCTTCCGTGGCGAACGGCTGGCCTGGGAAGGCGAGGTGCTCGCTGCGCAATCGTTGCAGGCCGTCCTCCGTCCACGCGCTCTGCCAGAACCCGCCGAAGTTGATGAGCGGGCGCAGCAGCGGGACGGGGTAGACGCGCGAGGAACCGTCGGCGTAGATGAAGCGCGTGGTGACCAGCGCCACGTTGTTCTGGGTCGGGTGCAGGCCGACGCGCAGGATTTCATAGCGCTCCAGCGGCGAGTTCGGGTCGAGCGGCGACAGGCCACGCTCGCCGATGAGCCGATCCAGATAGGGCCGGAGCGTGGCCGCCGGGTCGCCGGCAATAAGAAAGCCGTTCTTGAACGGAAGGCGCGGGTCGTAGCTGTAGCCGCCGACCACTCGGTAATACAGACCGACCGGGTTGGGCAGCAAGGAGAACGGCATGATGAAGCTGACGAGCAGCAGCGTCGCCAGCGCTGCACCGAGGAGCGTGGGCAGCAAGCCCTTGCGCGTAAAGATAAAGAGCGCGCCGACGACGAACAACGAGCCGGCCAGCCAGGGCAGCGCCGGCAGCCAGGGCGAGGGCGGCGACAGGCGGGTCGGCGGGAGGGTGAGGCCCGGCTCCAGCGCGGCGGGCGCCAGCGTCCCCCCACCCTGTGCCAGCGCCTGCACTTGCAACCCGAACAGCCAGATGAGCGCGCCCAGCCCGGCCAGCGTCACCTCGCCCAGACGCGCCAGCCCAGCGCGTGGGATGGGGAACCGGTCGAAGTGCAACGCACGGCGCGGTCGGATATCGCAGATGGCGGTCAGCGCAGCATCCTGCCGGTCGAAGGCGGCCAGCGTCGCGCGGCACTCAGCGCAAACGTCGAGGTGCGCGTCCACCTGTCGGCGCTCCCCGGGCGTCAGGTCGCGGTAGCAGGCCAGTTGCTCGTGAACGTGCTCAGTCATCGGGACTCATCACGGGTGTTTAGGAACACGCACGGGTAACACGAATGAACACGAATAAAGGCGAATGAACACGAATAAGCGCGAATGAATGTTGTAAGCGTTTAGATGATCGTATGCTTCCAGCGGATGCGAAGCGGAAACGCGGATAGGCGCGGCGCCATCTCCGTTTTTGCGCTTGAAAATCTACCGGAAAGCAGGCGCCGGATGCCACCAACTTTCGATTTCCCATTCGTGACCATTCGCATTCATTCGTGACCATTCGTGCTCTCATTCAATCGCGTCTATTCACATTCACATTCCCATTCGTTACCATTCGTATCCATTCGTGACCATTCGTGTTCCCATTCACGCACGTCTCTCATTCGCATTTGTGGCCATTCGCTTTCATTCATGGCCATTCATGTTCCCAGCCGTGAGCATTCGTGTTTACAGCCTCTCATACGCCTCCCGCAGCTGCCGCCGGGCGCGCACCGGACGCTGCTTCACCGCATCCGTCGAAAGATTCAGGGTCGCAGCAATCTCAGCCACGCTGAACGACTGGCAGATGTACAGCACCAGCAGCGCACGGTATTCTTCGGAGAGTTTGAGCAGGGCACGGCGCATCTTCTGCGCTTCGATCGGATCGCCCTCGGGCGCTTTGGCCAACAGTGCCGGCTCGTGGTCTTCGTCGGCGAAGAAGGGCAACCAGGCCAACAGCCGGGCGCGGCGGATGTGGTCACGGGCCAGGTTGGTGGCGATGCGGTACAGCCAGGCGCGTGGGTTCCGCACGTCGAACAGGCGATGGCGCGCGTGCCAAGCGCGGGTGAAGGTCTCCTGCGTCAGGTCCTCGGCCAGCGACGGGTCGCCCAACAAACGATAGAGATAGTTCAGGAGAGGCCGCTCGTACTCGGTAAAGAGCCGCTCGCACAAGGCCTGCACGGCGCGCGCATCCGGCTCGGTGGAGGCATTCACGACGTGGACGCTCCGGAGTGGCAGCTTCGTGGGGTGTAACCGGGCCGGCGACCCATCCAAGCTCAGCGTCATCTCTATACAAGTATGACGCGCCGGCCCCGGCCTCAGTGACGAGATCATACCAAATACCAAACGCTCCGCCGGTAAATTCATGTAAAATGGCGGCACTCCAACGCCGAAAGGAAAGACCATGACAAAACAATATGCCACGCCTCCGGCGCTCACGATTGACCCAACGAAGAAGTAGGTGCGTAGCGCCGCCCTGGTCGTACTCACTGCGCCCTTACTGTGACCCCGCCCTCCTGCCCGCATTGGCCGAGTTGGTGCACGACCCCGAACTGGAGGTACGCTACTCAGAGGCGCGAACCATTGGCTGGTGCTGGGAAATGCTGCAAGTGATTTACTGGACTCTGGCAAATGGAACTTTTGGTGCCAGACATAGCGGCTTGATGCTTTGCCTGACCGCCATATCTTGTGTCCGAGCCGGGATTTGCCAGACTCCAGTCAGTTATCTATCTCCCCCTTATGCCCCACCGCTCCGTCCTCTATGAACTCATCGTGCACCTCGATACCGGCCAGTGGGGCGTCAGCGTCCCGTTGGATCAATCGCTCATTGGCCCGGTGAGCTACGGCTGGGATCGGTATCAGAAAGACCCCGAGTCGCTGACCTTCGGCGGCGGGCTGCTGGCCGGCTCACCCCTGCCCGGCACACGACGGATGATCTTCTGCGGTTACTCGCCGCAGTGGGAGGACTTCTACGTCTCGGCTCTTGGCGGCGCCATGTATGTCATGCGCCGTCTCGGCGTGAACTATGTCTGGCTGCGTGGACGTGCGCCGGTGGACTCGGTGCTCCTCCTGAACTTGAAGAACGGCGAGTACAGCGTTCGCCTTGAGCCAATTGACGCGGACGCACTCTGGCGCGGCTATACTGATGCCACCGGGCGCACCTGGGAGGGCTTCTACGCACTGCAACAGGCGGTCTTTGAGAAATACAAGAGCAACTACGAAGGCGACTGGCTGCGCGTGCTGGCCGTCGGCCCGGCGGCACGCTACACCAAAGAAGGCGCCATCGGCAGCAGCCAGGTCAAGCGCGGCGTGCTCTCACACATTGACGACTGGGCCGGGCGCGGCGGCCTCGGCTCGCGGCTGCTGCAGCATCACCGCATCGCAGCCATCGTCTTCGGCGGCGACTGGCAAGACCCGGCGATGAGGGAAGGGAAGGAGCTGGACCAATACTTCCTCGAGCGCTTCGGCATGAAGGCTATTCAGGCCGACCTGATGCTGGCGGAGAAGTACCGTTACGTTCCCAAGTTCCAGACCGGCGGCACTTTCGGCGTAAACATGCACACCGCCAACGACCGGCTGCTGGCCTTCAACTACCGTTCAATCTACGCGTCAGAAAAGGCGCGGCTTGACCTGCATGATAACTTTATCCTCGATCACTACCTCCGGCAATTCAACGAGGAGACCATCAGACCCAGGAACTTCGACCATTGCGGCGAACCATGTGCAGTAGCGTGTAAGAAGTTCTTTGGCGAGTACAAGAAGGACTACGAGCCATACGCCGCGCTGGGGCCGTTGTGCGGCGTCTTCGACCAGCGCGCCGCCGAGCGGCTGAACAAGTATGTGGACACCATGGGCCTCGACGCAATCCAGGCGGGCGGCATGGTGGCTTGGATCATGGAATTGATTGCTGAGGGCCTGATCCCACCGGGAGACTTCGGGCTACCGGAGGACGGGCCAAGAGGGTTCACGTCCATCCGTGATAGAGGAACCGGGGGAGAGGGCCGACTGCCAACCCCTGCCGACTTCGATGTCGTCCGCGACTCTGCCCACAACGCCGATTACGCGATCGCCATCGTGAAGATGATTCTCTTCGACGAGCGCGGCGCTGTATTCCGCCAGGGGATACGCGCTGCCGCCAAAACCCTCGACAGGCTTTACGGTATCAACAGCATAAACCGCACAGCCTATACCGCCCACGGCGCAACAGGCTGCATGGTTCCCAACCAGTACTGGACCCCGGGCATGCTCGCACCCATGCCGCTGATGGGCAAATACTTCTCCTTCTACGAAAACAAGTTCTACCCGCCGCGCGCGCTAGGGCGGAAGAACGTCGAGCGCTTCGTCTACGAATTGTATTCGGAGAACACCGGCGCTTGCCGCTTCCATCGCAAGTGGACGGAGGAGCTGATTGCTGAAATTGTGACTGCCCACTTCCTGCTGCCCGACCTCGACTACTGGCAGATGAACTTCAACCTGGCCAAAGCTATTCATGACCATCAGTCGGCGCGCGGCGTGATGTGGGAGAGCGAGCGGGTGGTAGACATGGTTTACGGGTTCCTGCAGAACTGGGAAATAGATGGCTTAAAGGAGCCGGAGTTGCTAGACTGGCTGGCCCGCTTCCGCCATGACAAATGGCAAGCCGCCCGCGACTTCTGGCAGGAGATGTATGCCGGTATGAGCGAGGCTTTCGCCGAAGGCTTCCCGGAGCCGAAACCCTGAGCCCCATCAAACCCGGACGTTCACGGTGCCACGAAATGCCGCTACAAGGCCTTGAACCGGTTACGGCTACGACTACAATTTTTAAAAGCCATGAGGATCAACTTCTACGCCACCCTGCGCCCCATCGTCGGCGGCAAGAGCATTGAGTTCCCGGAGGCCGTCGGCCTAACCGTGCTTCAGACGTTGGAAGCGCTGGTCGCGCGTTATCCCGGCCTGAAGGAAGAACTCTATCGCAGCGACGGGACGCTCTACCCCCACATCCACTTTTTCATCAACGGGCGGGACGCTGAGTTTCTGGAAGAGGGCCTGAACTACGTCATTCAGCCCAACGACACCATCAACATCTTCCCGCCGGTCGGTGGTGGTTGACGTGCCGCTAATCGTGCACGACATACGCGACATCCCGCTCTGGCTGCTGCGCGAGGATCTGCTGGAGATGGGCGGCACCGCGACCGTTGAGGACGAGATCACCGGCAAGGGCTGGCGTGTACGCCCGACGCCGCTGGAACCGTTCCGCCTCGGCTTACTGGAGGTCGGCCAGGTGCGGCTGGAGATCGAAGTGGACGACAACCGCGAGGCGGAATTTCGCGAGCGCTTCGCCAAGAAGACATTTCGCGCCCGCGGCTGAGCACGCTGGGCGTGACAGACAAACGACGACGCGCCCCGCTGGGGCGCGTCGTTTCAATTCGCCGGCAGCGACAGCCTATTCAGCGTATTACGGGATGTCGAGTTCCTTCAGCTTGCTCTCCGGAACGACGCCGTTCTCCCAGCCGCGCGCCTTGTAGTACTCTTCCAACATCAGGTCGAGTTCGCAGACGTGGCCCTTTGAACCGGCCATGGTCGAAGGCTCGGTGGTAAAGCGCTTGGGCAGATAGTCCGAGCCTTCACGGAAGCCAGCCAGATTGTTGTAGTAGCGCTCCAGGTTGTAGATGCGCTCGCCGCTCTTCAGCACATCATCCGCCGTGAAGGGCACGCCGACAATGGCGGAGTATTGCTGCGCATACTCCTCGGCGCCCTCGGCGAAGGCGCTGAACTTACACAGGTCGAGGCTGTCCGAGAAGGCGTGCACGTCCTGGAAGACCTTGGTCAGCTCGCCCTTGCCCTTCCAGGCCAGCGGGTCCACTTTGAGCGAGCCGAAGGGCATCACGCCCAGTTCCGCTGCTGGGGTGTAGGCGCGCAGGTGACAGGCGCCGCGGTTGCTGGTGGCGTAGGCGATGCCCATGCCCTTCAGCCCGCGCGGATCGTAGGCGGGGACGCCCTGGCCCTTGACCGTCATGGCGATCTCCGGATGGCCGAAGTATTTGGCAACCGCGTCCGCGCCATCCGCCAGGATGTTGCCGAAGCCTTCGCGTAGCGCGATCTTGCGCACGGCTTCCACCATGCCGAAAATATCGCCCCACCTCAGACTGCCGGAGCCGTCGGTCCAGCCCTTCTCGGTGGCCTCCATCCACACCCCGAGCGGGTGGCCGGTCTCGATGGCATCCAGACCGTAATCGTTGCACAGGTCAATCATCTTGGCGACCGTGGCCACATCGTTATTGCCCAGGTTCGCGCCCAACGACCAGGCCGGCTCATACTCCACGCTCTCCATGCGCAGGCCCTTCCATGGCCCTTCTTTGATCTCGACCTCCTTCTTGCAAGCCACCGGGCAGGCGTGACAAGTCGGGTCATCCACGAGGAGATGCTCCTTGACGTACTCGCCGCTGATCTTCTCGGCGTCCGCGCCGAAGGAGGTCAGCATGCTGTTCTTGGTCGGCAGGGCACCCATGTTGCTGGTGATGTTCATGAGCACATTGGTGCCGTAAACCGAGAGGCCGCCCTTGCGCGGGCTGGTGATGTTTTCCGGCGCCATGATCGCCTTGAGGGCGCGCTCGTGCGCTGCCTTCCAGGCATCCTTGTCGGCGGGCTTGGGCATCTTCTTCTCGGCCTTAATGACAATGGCCTTGAGCTTCTTGCTGCCGCCCACGCAGCCGGTGCCACCGCGGCCCGAGGCGCGGTCGTTCTCGTTCACCCAGCAGGCGAACTTCACCAGGTTCTCGCCGGCCGGGCCGATGGCGATGACGGTCAGATCCTTCTCGCCGTACTTCTGCTGGAAGTGCTTGACCGTGTCGTGCACACCTTTGCCCCAGACCTCGGAAGCATCGTGTAATTCAACGACTCCGTCATGGACATAGGCATACACTGGCTTTTCCGACTTGCCCTTGAAGATGAGGCCATCGAAGCCTGCCCAGCGCAGGCGCGCCGCGCTCCAGCCGCCATGATGGCTGTCGGTGACGGTGCCGGTGAGCGGTGACTTGGTGACGATGGCCATGCGGCCGCTCAGATTAGCTTCGGTGCCGGTGAGCGGCCCGTTCATGAAACACAACAGGTTGTCCGGGCCAAGCGGGTCTACCTGCGGCCCAGCCTCGAAGACATAGCGGACTCCCAGACCGCGCCCGCCGATGTACTTCCGCTTCCAGTCTTCTGGAATGGGCTTGTATTCCACCGTTCCGGCGGACAGGTCAATGTGGCCAATTCGATCAGCGTAACCTCCAAGCATAGAAGCCTCCTCTAAGGTGTGGAGTGTGGGGTGAATTAAACACAACAGGCGTTATGCTCACAGTGCGCAACGCCTGTCTTGTTTTCGCTCGAGCCGAGCAGGCTCCCTTCAGGATTGTCTGGTGGGTAGACTTGAAGGACACGACACACCTATGTTAGTGTCTTACCGGGTTATGATGCGATGCTGTTTGCCGCAAATGTACCATGATTTGTAACTGCTCAGCCTGTCTGATTGATCCACAGATTACGCAGATTTTCGCAGAAAAGAATCTGTGACAATCTGCGACATCTGTGGATTCCCCAGCCTATCGGCGATTATGACCTGAGCAGTTACCAATAGTCAACTGAGCGAAGTCGTCGTTGTGCGAACGGATGAGACTGGCGGCTCCCAACTGCAACTCTGGGTCAGGCCGGATAGCGGAGCCGCTAGCTGAGGCCGCCCCGTCTTTGTGCTGCGCGACCGGGCCAATACAGCCCATCGAATTTGCCAGGGACGGAGTGCCCAACAAGTGGGCAAAAAAGGCCGCGACAAGGGGCGGTGGAGCGTTGGCGTCAAGCTCTGTTGGCTCCTAAACCAGGCGGGGCGCGTGGTGGCTTGGGACTGGAATACCCTGAACGTGCACGACCAATGCTTTAACCCACTCGTCCGGCCGTTCAGCGGTCAAACCATCGTCCCGGCAGATGAAGGGTTCCGCGACAAAGACGGCATTCCGGAGAACATGAAGCTTTGCAAGCGGAGAACCTGGAATGAGCGGATGTGCCTGGAAACCGCTTTTTCGTTGCTGACGGTAGTCTGCGGCCTGAAGAAAATCCGGCATCGCTTGGTGAGATACAATCAATCCCGTTTGGCCTTCATCTTGGCGATGTTCAATGTGCTCTGGATTTATTTCACTTTCTCCACCCAGACGCCATGCCTCACCCGATGTCCATTGCCGAGTTCGCTCTCTAAAACTAGCACCAAAGGTTAATTAGAGCGCCATGCGAGTTGGTTTACGACAGAGCATAGCCGCAATGAGCGAACCATCCCCGGATGTCTTGGCGCGAGATCGAGCGGAAAGCATCGGCCAGGGCATCCAGCAGCGCGTCGAGCGTGCGGGCCTTGGCCGCCCGCAGCGCCGCCTTGACCTTCGACCAGCACTGCTCGATCGGGTTCAGGTCGGGCGAGTAGGGTGGCAAGAACTCCAGCCGTGCCCCCCGCGCTTCAATCAACTCGACCACGCGTGGGCTCTTGTGCGCCTTCAAGTTATCCAGCACGACAATGTCGCCTGCGCGCAAGGTCGGGGCCAAGATGTGTTCGACGTACCCTTCGAAGGTGGCCGTATTCATCGCGCCTTCGATCACCCACGGGGCCGTCAATCCGCGCCCGCCCAGGGCGGCCACGACGGTGTAGTGCGCGCCGGAGACCCCCGGCGTCCCTTCGACCACGCGCTCGCCCGGGGCGGCCCGGCCGTACAGGCGCGTCAGCCCCAGATTCACCCCGAATTCATCGAGAAAGCGCAAGCGAGGCTGCCGCTTGGCCCATTCGTTTTTCACCTTT
>JANWXR010000400.1 GCA_025057205.1 Anaerolineales bacterium
CCCGAAGCGCTGCCCGAAGCCGAGGTGGCCGCCCTGGCGCAGAAGCTGGCCGCCCTGCCGGAAGTGGAGTACGCCGAAGCAGATCGCCGTGTGCAGGCTTTGGCCATCCCTAACGACCTGCGCTATGGCGAACAATGGCACTATTTAGCGCCGGTCATGGGCACGTATGGCATCAACTTGCCCGGGGCATGGGATATTACTACCGGCACAATCACACTCATAATCGCTGTGATTGATACCGGCCTGGTCTTCGACCACCCCGACCTGGTGGGACGCACCGTAGCGGGCTACGATTTCATCACCAGTTCGTTTACAGGCAACGATGGGAATGGGCGCGATCCGGACGCTTCCGACCCCGGGGACTGGAACAGCGCCGGCGAATGCGGCGCAGGGTCGGGCGCGCGCAATAGCAGCTGGCATGGCACGCATGTAGCCGGCACCATCGGCGCGGCAACGAACAACGGCATAGGCGTAGCCGGCATCAATTGGGTTTCAAAAATACAGCCGGTGCGCGCGTTGGGCAAGTGCGGCGGCACGATTTCCGATGTCGTGGATGCAATCCGTTGGTCGGCGGGCTTGCCGGTAGCCGGCGTTCCGACCAATCCAACGCCGGCGCGCGTGATTAACCTGAGCCTGGGTTCGGTAGAGCCTTCGGTTTGTAGCCTGAGTCAACAGAATGCCATCAACGACGCGACGGCCGCCGGCGCAATCGTTGTAGCTGCTGCCGGAAACAGCGCCAACGATGCCGGCAACTATTCGCCGGGCAATTGTGCCAATGTAATTACAGTTGCCGCAACAAACCGCGACGGGAATCGCGCCGGCTACAGCAACTTCGGCGCCACCGTCGAGA
>JANWXR010000401.1 GCA_025057205.1 Anaerolineales bacterium
AACTGCGTCTATGCCCTGCTCAGCGGCGAGCCGCTGCCCGAGCCGGAAGCGCTGGGCGTGGAATACGCCGCCTACCTCAACGCCCTGGGCGAGACGGCAGGCGAACTGCGTCGGCGCTGCCTCGACCTGATGCGCCATGACCGGTTCGATGAGGCCGAGCGCCTGCTCGAAGCGATGGACGACATCTACCTGGTGCTGGTGACGATGGACTACCCGGACGCCATCACCGGCGGCCTGCGCCGTACCACCGACGTGGTGCGCGGCGTCACCGAACGTACCCGCGGCGACTTGACCCTCGGCCTGAGGCAGCAAAAATTGCAGGAGGCGCTGAGAGAGTTTGAAGGAAGAAGGAAGGCGGAAGAAGGATAGAGATTGGAAATTGAAGACTGGAGATTGAAGACTGAAGACTGAAGACTGAATACGCAATACGCAATACGCAATACGCAACACGCAACACGCAACTCTCTTTCCTTATGCCCTCAACTAACGATGCGTGTGATTCGAGCTTCTGAAATTGGCGAGTACGTCTATTGCCATCGGGCCTGGTGGCTGCGCGCGGCGCAAGGATATGAATCCGCTAACGTGCGTGAGCTGGAAGAAGGCACCGCCGCTCACCGCCGGCATGGGCGCGTCGTCGGTGCGGCGCTGGCCTTGCGCGCGCTGGCGCTGGTTCTGTGGTTGGCCGCGCTTGTCGTGCTCTTCGTGTCCTTACGCTGATGGCCTGGTTCGTCGTTCTCCTTGCCCTGGCCGTCCTCTTCTGGTGGCTTGCCGGGCACCTGCGCCGCTCATCCGGCCTCCCGGCGGGCGAGGTGGTGTACAGCGATACCGGCGCCTGGGGGCGCGTGGA
>JANWXR010000402.1 GCA_025057205.1 Anaerolineales bacterium
GAGCAGAAAGTGCGCGTCGGCCACGAGCGGCGACTCCGGGAACTGCTCCAGCAGCCGGGCAAATTCCTGCGCCGCACCATGCGGGTCGCCGCTGTAGAGCCGCGCCTTGCCCAGCCCCAGTTGCGCGGCGGCGCGCAGTTGCGCTTCGTCGCTCTGCGCCAGCACCTGTTGATAGACGGCTGGCGCGCGGCCCCAATCACCGTTGAACATCGCCTCATCTGCTTCGGCGAGGAGCACGGAGGGCGGCGGTATGGGCGTTGGGGTCGGTGTCGGTGAAGGGGTGGGCGTGGCGGTGAGCGTGGGTGTGAGGCTCGGTGTGGGCGTGGCCGTCGGGCCGAAAAAGGGCAGTGGCCGGGAGCAAGAGGCGAGGAGGAAGGAAACAGGAAGGAGAAAGAAGGAAGAAGCAAGCAGATTGGAAATTAGAGGTTGGATATGGCGCGACATGCGGCGATGTTAGCACGTGTTGAGTGCACTGAAAAAAACGCACCGCAGAGAACTGTGTGCACGCAAAGGTTGTCAGTGGCAGCCGCATCCTGAGCGGAGCACCTCCGCACGGCTTATCATTCAGGTCTGCCGAGCGTCGCAGAAATTGCGCCGTAACCGCTCACAAGTACCAAGCGAAATTTGGACAAGCTTGACACTCAGCGGTGGTGGTTTATCATCGCCGCGACTTTACCCGATTGAAGTGTAACACGTAGCTCGCGTTACGTTGCTGATTCTAGGTGAAGATAGTACCGTCGCCCCCTGACTTGGAAAGCTTTATTTCCGACCGTTCCCTCAAGGAAAAGTTCCCATGCCCGAAGCCGTCATTGTCTCCGCTGTGCGCACGCCGATCGGCCGGCACG
>JANWXR010000403.1:0-321 GCA_025057205.1 Anaerolineales bacterium
CATGCCGCGCTCAACAACTCGCTTGGCGGCGTCGTCGTGGCCGATAGGCTGGAGGTCAACAACTCGCGCACGGTGCTGCTGCTAGCGCGCGAGTTCGATGGCACCGTCTATACACTGCTCGACGCGCGCGGCGCTGCCCTGTTCGGTCTACTGGCCGGCGCGGCGCTCGGCCTGGTTTGGCTGCTGGGCGGGATGATGAGCCGTCGCAACAGCAGCTGAAGCGCATGTACACTCGGATGGATTAGAACCTCGGCCGGCTATAACCATCATCCGTTACATCCGTGAGTGCACTGTAAAAAAGGTCATGATTGGAACACTTGG
>JANWXR010000403.1:331-844 GCA_025057205.1 Anaerolineales bacterium
TGATGGCGTTTGCGCCTGAAAAGTAGTTTTTTCAGTGGACTCATCCGTTACATCCGTTTCATCCGTTGCATTCGTTTCATCTGCTGCAAACATCCGTTTCATCCGTTGCATCTGTTTCATCCGCTGCAACCGTTGCATCCTTATGAGTGGAGCGAAGGTAACGTCGTGCCGACCTCAATCGGCGCTTGGCGTGAGAGGCGCTCCGGGAGAGAACTTCGATGTCTGAGTTAGTGTTGAACGCCGAGAGGCGAACGGTGACCGGCAAAAAGGTCAACGCGCTTCGCCGCGCGGGCTGGCTGCCCGCCGTGGTCTACGGCCCGGCCATGCCGCCGCAGGCCATTCAGCTCAATGCCCGTGAAGCATTGCGCATCATCCGCCGCATTCAGGGCACACAGCTGATTGATTTGAAGATAGATGGCCAGGCGCACAAAGTGCTGGTGCACGAACTCCAGCGCGACCCTATCCGCGGCGACATCACCCACGCCGACCTGTACGCGCCGGATATGAGCAAGA
>JANWXR010000404.1 GCA_025057205.1 Anaerolineales bacterium
GGTGCGCGCGGCTGTCTGCCGAAAACCGTGGGCGGCGCCGAGCTGGCCGAGGCTCTGGCCAACGTAGCTTCCGGCGAAATTATCGTGCCGCCCGCTGCCACTGCTGCCCTGCTTGACCGGTTGCGCGGCGAGTCCGCACCGGTGTCTCTCTCCCCGCGCGAAGCCGACGTGCTGCGCGGTGTGGCCGCCGGCCTGACCAACAAGGCCATCGCGCTGAAGCTCGGAATCAGCGAACACACGGTCAAGTTTCATCTGAGCGGAGCCATGACGAAACTGGGCGCAGCCTCGCGCGCCGAGGCCGTCGCCAGCGCCCTCCGGCGCGGGCTGATCTCGGTTTGACCATCTCGTAGAGACGCGCCTCAGCGCGTCTCTACGGCGGCGTGTCTCCACGGCGGCGCCTCTCGCCTGACCATTCGGTTAGCCGCCGGCGCGCCGGATGGGTGAGGGCATGTTTGCCGGCTCGTGCTATCTGTAGATACATCCGCAAGAACTTCAACCGGGAGTATAAGATGAACCTGCAGGAACTTTCCGACGCCCTGGCCGCTGCGGTCGAGACCGCCGGCAAATCTACCGTGACGGTGGACGCGCGTGGCCGTATCCCCGCCACCGGTGTGGTCTGGAGCGCCGACGGCGAAATCCTCACCGCCGACCACGTCGTTCAGCGCGATGACAACATCAACGTCATCCTGCCGGACGGTAGCTCGCACCCGGCCAGATTGCTAGGCCGCGACCCGGCCAGCGATCTGGCACTGCTCAAAATCGAGGCGAGCGGTTTGGCTGTGCCGGTCTGGACGGAAGTCAAAGTTGGCCACCTGGTCTTGGCA
The DNA here is from genome assembly GCA_025057205.1 of Anaerolineales bacterium. Classification (GTDB taxonomy): domain Bacteria; phylum Chloroflexota; class Anaerolineae; order Anaerolineales; family UBA6663; genus JANWXR01. Next base: position 825 of record JANWXR010000404.1, read on the forward strand.
CTGGGCCGCCCTGATGAT
>JANWXR010000405.1 GCA_025057205.1 Anaerolineales bacterium
CTCTAAGGGTCGCTCGGTGAATGAGCCGGTGGGCAAACCCTCCGGCGGCGAGCGGCAGTCGTTGGCGATCGGGCGCGCGGTGCATTTCGGCGCATCGGTGCTCATCCTCGACGAGCCGACCTCGGCGCTCTCCGTGGCCGAAACCGAAAAGGTTCTACACTATACCCAAAGGGCCAAAGAGCGCGGTTTGGCCGTTATTTTCATCAGCCACAATATGAGCCACGTGATGCGCGTGGCCGACCGGTACGTGGTGATGCGCCATGGACGCAAGGTTGCCGACTACCGCAAAGGTGAGCTGACCGAGAAAGACCTGGCCGATTTGATAACAGGGGAAAGGGAGAAATAAATTGTGTGCAAATAGAGCGATTTCCAGCTTGATTTACGGCAAGGCGTGCAAAATTCGAGCTATTTTTAGTGAGTTTCTACCTGTGGAGCCGTAAATCAATTAGGAATTCGCTCTAAGCCTGACCGGAGTCTGGCAAATCGCGGTCTGGGGCATAAGATATGGCGGTCAAGCAAAGCGACAAGCCGCCATATCTGGCATCAAAAGTGCCATTTGCCGGAGGCCGGTAAGCCTGAATTGGGATGATCCTACCTGTTATATTGCGATGACGCTCTACGACCTCTTTACCATGGGCCGCTCGTCCATCGATCTGTACGCCAATGATGTGGGCGCAGCCTTCGTGGATATCAAGAGTTTCGCCGCCTACGTCGGCGGCTCGCCTACCAACATCGCCGTCGGTGCACAACGGCTAAATCTCCGAACGGCCCTGCTCACTGCCGTTGGCGTGGACCCGGTGGGTGATTTCATCCTAAACTTCTTGCAACGGGAAGGCGTG
>JANWXR010000406.1 GCA_025057205.1 Anaerolineales bacterium
CTCCGGCGATTGCAGCCGTTCGCGACCGTTCTCCGGCAGCGGCCCCTCGTTGATGAGGAACGGCAAGACCGAGCGGTAATGCGCGAAGAACGGCTCCATATCCACAACCAAGTCCTTGATCAGTGGCAGGCCGAGCAGCGGCTCCACCGTCAGCGTGCCGCCTTCTTTGACGCAGTTTTCTACCAGCACCTTGCAGGCCAGCGCGTTGCGCCCGTTGATGCGCATCGCATCCGAGCCGCAGATGCCGTGCGCGCAGGAGCGTCGCAACGCCAACGTGCCGTCCTGATACCACTTCACGTAGTGCAGCACGTCCAGCACCCGATCCTTCGGATCGGCCTCCACTTCATACGTCTCGAAGTGGGGCTTTTTGTCGGTCTCCGGGTTGTAGCGCTTGATTTTGACTTTGAACTTCATGATGCCCTCGCGATTGGAAGCGGGTGGCGATGGTTGGAAACTAAAGACTAAAGACTGGAGACTGGAGACTGGAGACTGAGGACTTAGTCATCAGCCATCAGCCATCTGCCATCAGCCATCAGCCATCTGCCATCTGCCATCTGCCATCAGCCATCAGCCATCAGCCATCAGCCATCGGTCATCAATACTTCCGCTCCGTTGGCTGGAACTTGGTGATGGTCACCGGCTTGTAGGTGATTTTGGTGTGGGCGCCGGTGGGCGAGGTGGCCGGCGCGCCGGTGTAGTGGATGAGCGTGTGCTTTAGCCAGTTCACATCATCGCGCTTGGGGAAGTCCTCGCGTGAGTGCGCGCCGCGGCTCTCCGTCCGGTTCAGCGCCGAGAGGGTGGTGGCCTCTGCCAGGTCGAGCAGACAGCCCAGCTCG
>JANWXR010000407.1 GCA_025057205.1 Anaerolineales bacterium
GGAAAGTGGCCTTTAGCACCTTGCAGAATTGCCACTGACGGTTGCGCTGAGCAAACTCATCTCCAATCATCCGCAGCACCGAGCTTTTGCCGGCCCCCCAGTCCCCGAAAATCCCGATCGTCAGGCCGTTGTGTCTGGCCTCCAGGTCGGTCAGCATCTCGGCAATCGTCTCGGCATAGTCCCGATAGCCGAGCCGATCGCCCTGACTATCCACAGGGTGAAATGTCAGGAGTTCGAACTTGTCGGAGGTCTCACTCACGGCTAACTCTCCGGCTCGTCGTCTGCGACTCTTTGCGCCGCGCCCCGGTCAGCTGGGGAAGAACTGCCGGGCACGGCAAAATCAGGCAAGGTCATCGGCGCGTAAGTGTGCACGCAAAGGTTGTCAGGGGACATACCGCCCCTTCGGCTCCGCTCAGGGTGCGGCTGACATGTCTTGCGTGCACACGGCGCGTAGCGAAGAGGGATGAAGGTCGGGCGGATAGGGGTGCGGCGGCCCACGCGCCAACCGGACTTCACCGTCGCCGCGTTTCTTCTTTTGTGCGGTTGGCCGGTTCATCATGGTTGCCTCCGGCAGCAAGGATGGTCGCTCCTTCTGCCAAGAGTAAACCACAGAGGTCCGGCATCCGGTATGACAACCCTATCGCAATCTCATGACGTCGCCATGACACCGCTTTGGTGCAGGCATCAGGCGGCGTTTTTCAGCCGGAAACCCCGCCCCGGGACGGTCTGGATGTAGAGCGGCTCGGCGAGGCCGGGCGGCTCGATTTTTTTACGCAGCCGGTAAACCAGGCTGCCGATGGCCTGGTCGGCGTCGGACACGGCATCCAGCGCCGC
>JANWXR010000408.1 GCA_025057205.1 Anaerolineales bacterium
CAGGTGTTGGAGTCGCTGAACCGCTGAGAGCGCTGAGGACACTGAGATGCCAGACTCAGTGGCCTCATATTCTTCAGCGCTTCAGCGATCTGGGTGCGACGGAGTCACTGAAGTGCTGAGGGCGCTGAGGACGCTGAGCGATCAGGCTCAGTAGATTGCAATTCGCAAGATGGCTCTACTGAAAAAAAAGCCGATCTGAACCGCGAAGATGCCAAGAACGCGAAGGAAAAAAATAAGGGCGAAACTTTTGCGCTAGTGCCTTGTTAGGTTGAATTTTGATATTTCGCAACACCGAGCATTTCGCCATCAAAACTCATTACGATTGCACATGAACCGACCAATGGCGAACCTGCCCAAATTACGATATCTTGCCTAACAAGGCACTAGTATGAGTGGACTGGAAAAAACTACTTTTTAGGCGCAAAGGCCACCATATATTGTGCCGAGATTGCAACCAAAACAACATATGTGGCGGCCAAGCGTTTCAATCATGACCTTTTTTCAGTGCACTCACCATTTGAGATTTTTACCCCAATCTCACTGAAGAACTCTGTGCTCTTGGTTGCCCGGCGGTTCATTGGCGCACCGAATTCCAAAAAACGCAATTTGTGACCGTGCCCGCATCTGTACTCACTACTTTCTACTTTGCCTACGGCCCCTCTACCGTTCCAACCTCGGCCCGCGCTTCGGCCGACAGCGATGGATCATACACCCAAACGTACGTGCCACGCGCGGCCCAGTTGTACAGCCAACGCGCATCCAGCGGCGAGAGGTTGACACAGCCATGCGAGCGTTTGTAGCCCAGGCCGTCGTGCCAGTACTGGCCGTG
>JANWXR010000409.1 GCA_025057205.1 Anaerolineales bacterium
GCTGCCGATGTAGCCGGCTCCGCCCGTGACCAGGACTTTCAAGAAGACCTCCCGTCAAAAAACTGCGGCGCCCGTGGGCCGCTCACTGCTGGCTGTCGCCGCGCGGATTATAGGCGCATTTGTCGCTGTCCGTCGCGCATCCGTCGGTACGGTTGCCAAGCCGGTTCAGGTGTAGTCATGTGGGTTTTGATGGCCGATGGCTGAAGGCTGAAAGGCTGAAGACTGAAGACTGAAGACTGAAGACGGATGATTTATGATTGGGGCGTGATGAGGGAACAACGCTATGCGACGCTGGAACGGCTGGGGCGATGAGGCCATTGACTATCCTGCGCCTCCCGGAGCGGTGCAGTATCTGCAGCAACGCCTTGGCGAGGGCTTGCGGCTGCCGGACACCGACCTCGCCGCCGTGCTCGCGACCGTCCCCGAGTCGCGCCTGCGGCCGCATCCGCTGGTCGTCACCGGGGCCGAAGAGCGGCTGCGCCACGCGCGCGGGCAGAGCCTGCCGGACTGGGTCGCGCTGCGTTCGGGCCGCCTCGGCGCCTTCCCCGACGGCGTGGCGTACCCGGCCTCCGACGACGAGGTGCGCGCGCTGCTGGCCTTCGCCCGCGAGACCGGCGCGCGGCTCATCCCCTACGGCGGCGGCAGCAGCGTGGTCGGCCACATCAACCCGCTGCCGGGCGAAGCGCCCACGCTCACCGTTGACCTGACTCGGCTCAATCGCCTCCTCGCGCTCGACGAGACCAGCCGGCTGGCCACGTTCGAGGCCGGCACGCTCGGCCCGGAGATCGAGGCGCAACTGCGCGCGCGCGGCTACACCCTCGGCCACT
>JANWXR010000040.1 GCA_025057205.1 Anaerolineales bacterium
GCTGGCCCTGGCCGACCGGGCCTTGATTCTGACGCACGGCAAAATCACGTTCACGGCGCAGCGCGGCCAGGTGACGGCGGCGCAGTTTGCAGAGCACTATGACGCAGCCACGCGCCAATGACTCATCTCCAATCTCCAATCTCCAATCAACGGTCACCAGAGGATGGAGATTCGGGATAGGCGTTTTTTTCCGCGCCGTTGCCGCCATCCTATGGAAGGACTTGCGCGCCGAGTTCCGCACACGCGAGCTGCTCAGCACCATGCTGGTCTTCTCGCTGTTGGTGGTGCTGACCTTCAACTTCGCCTTACAGCTAGACCGGATGGCGCGCGAGAACGTGGCGGCGGGCGTGTTGTGGGTGACGACCATCTTCGCCGGGACGCTCGGCCTGAACCGCAGCCTGGCCGCCGAGAAAGACCGCGGCTCGCTCGACGGCCTGCTGATGGCGCCGGTGGACCGCAGTGCGCTCTACTTCGGTAAGATGCTGGGCAACTGGCTGTTTATGCTCATCGTCCAGGCCGTCGTCCTGCCCGTCTTCAGCCTGTTGTACAACCTGCCGCTGGTGCAGCCGTTGATTCTCCTCTCGGTGCTGCTGGGTACGCTGGGGTATGCCGGGGTGGGGACGCTGCTGGCGGCCCTCAGCGTGCAGACGCGCGCCCGCGACGTGATGCTGCCCATCCTGCTGCTGCCGGTGGCCGTGCCGCTGCTGGTGGCCGCCGTGCAGGCCGGCGGCGGCGTGCTGGCTAGGCGGGAATGGAGCGACTTGAGCCTGTGGTTCAATTTGCTCGTTGCTTACGATACAATTTTCATCGCCGTGGCGTACATGGTGTTTGATTATGTGGTCGAGGAGTAAATCTTCAGTCTTCAGTCATGACTAGAGCGATTTCCAGCTTGATTTACGGCAAGGCGTGCAAAATTCGAGCTATTTTCAGTGAGTTTCTACTGTGGAGCCGTAAATCAATTAGGAATTCGCTCTAAAGACTGAAGACTAAAGACTGAAGACCGGTCGCTGCTATGTCCCTCTCCAATCGCACTCTCCAAATTCTCAATGTCCTCACCGTTCTGCTGCTGGTGGTGAACACCGCCCTGATTTTTCTATACGCGCCGCTGGAGCGGACGATGGGCGAGGTGCAGCGCATCTTCTACTTTCACGTTGGCGTGGCCTGGGTGGGCATGGCGGCCTTTGTCGTCACGCTCGTCGCCGGCGTGCTCTATCTGCGCACCGGCAACCTGCGCTGGGACCGCCTCGGCGCGGCCTCGGTGGAGGTCGGCCTGCTGTTCACCTTCCTGACCATCGTCTCCGGCTCGGTCTGGGCGCGACCGGCCTGGAACACCTGGTGGACGTGGGACCCGCGTCTGACCACGTACACCATCATGGCGCTGATCTACATCGCCTACCTGATGCTGCGCCAGGGGATTGACGACCCGAACCGGCGTGCGCGCTTTGCCGCGGTCTATGGCATCGTCGGCTTCATCAGCGTGCCCATCACGTTCTTCGCCATCCGCATCTGGCGAACCATCCATCCCGCTGTCATCGGCACCGGCTCGGAGACCGCGCAGGGCGGCTTCGACATGACCCAGCCGATGGTGGTCGTCCTGCTGTTCAGCATCGCTACGCTCAGCGTGCTGTACGTCTGTCTGATGGCGAACCGTCTGCAACTGGAGAAGCTGGCCGAGCGCGTGGAGCAACTCAAGGCCCGCATCCTGTCCGCGTGAGACTCAGGCAATGCACCCCCCTGATACCTTCGGCTACCTGCTGCTCGGCTACGGCGCGATGTTCGGCCTGATCTTTCTCTACGTCCTGAGCTGGCAACTGCTGCGGCGGAACATTGATAAGGATTTGGAAATGATGGAGTCTTTGGAAGAGAAGGAGAGGTGGAAGACGTAGTGCGTAGGGCGTATTACGTGTTGCGCATTACGTGGTGTGTGGACAGAGACTGCTTCCCGCCGACGAGCGTTGGCGGGAAGTTTGTCTAAGGGGGCGCATACCTCGGTACAGGCGGCCGGTCATCTGTCAACGGATAAGAAATGGATGAACCGATGCAAACGGATGGGCTGCCATCCGCTTTATCCGTTCATCCGTTTGATCATCCGTTGACGGTTTAGCCTGCGACCCGGCCCCTACCCCGTGCTAGAATGTCGGCCCATCTATCCCTACACAACAAGGAGAGTTTATGCGTGTCATGTTGCTGGGAGTCGGCGCAGTGGGCGAGGCGATCGCCATGATCGCCAAAGACAAGCCCTGGCTGGAGCGGATGGTGCTGGCGGACTACAGCGCCAAGCGGTTGAAGGCGGTGCGCAAACGCCTGGGCAAGCGCAAGCGTTTTCCCGTCGAGCAGGTGGACGCCTCCGACCGGCGCGAGATCATCCGTCTGGCGAAGAAGCACGACGTGGACCTGATCCTCAACGCCGTCGCACCTAACTTCAACGAGCCGATCTTTGACGCCGCCTACGCCGCGCGCTGTAATTACATGGACCTGGCGCTAACGCTCTCCGAGCCGCACCCGACTGAGCCGTTCCGCAAGCCCGGAAAGTTGCTGGGCGAATACCAGTTCGCCCAGAGTGAGCGCTGGGGCGCGCGCGGGCAACTGGCCATCTGCGGCATGGGCATGGACCCCGGCGTCAGCGACATCTTCGCGCGCTACGCCGCCAAGCACCTGTTCGGCGAGATCGAAGAGATCGGCGTGCGCGACGGCGGCAACCTGAAAATCGAAGGCTACGCCTTTGCACCCGGCTTCAGCATCTGGACGACGATCGAAGAGTGCCTGAACCCGCCGCTCATCTACGACCGGAAGAAGGGCGGCTGGTACACCACCGAACCGTTCTCCGAGCCGGAGGAGTTTGAGTTCCCGGATGGCATCGGCCCGGTGGAGGTGGTGAACGTGGAGCACGAGGAAGTGGTGCTCATCCCACGCTACATCAACACGCGGCGGGTCACCTTCAAATACGGTCTGGGGCGGCAGTTCATTGACGTGCTCAAGACGCTGCACCTCATCGGCCTGGACAACAAGGAGAAGATTGCCGTGGGCAACGTGTGGGTCGCGCCGCGCGACGTGGTGGTGGCCTGCCTTCCCAACCCGGCCACTCTCGGCGACAAGATGACGGGCAAGACCTGCGTGGGCGTATGGGTCAAGGGCAAAGACAAAAAGACCGGCAAGCCCCGCGAGGTTTTTATCTATCAGACGACCGACAACCAGGAGGCGATGCAACAGACCGGCTGTCAGGCTATCGCCTGGCAGACGGCGGTCGGCCCCGTCATCGCGCTGGAGCTGCTGGCGCTCGGCGTCTGGGCAGGCAGCGGCGTGCATCCGCCCGAGCACTTCGACCCCGACCCGTTCCTGGCGAAGATGGCCGAGTACAACTTCCCATATGGGATGGTGGAGATGAAGAATGGGCGCCGGCTGGAGGAAGGGGGATGACCGGTGGCTCATGACCGAAGATGGATGATTGAAGACGGATGACTGAAAATGAAGCGGTACGGGGGCGGGCGCTTGACTTTGCCGGGTATTGCCTGTCGGCGGCGGCGGGGCTAATCTTCGGTTCGCTCGAGCCGACGCAGGGCGATCTGGCTGCCAATGCGGGCGCTTCGCTCGACGCGGTGAGCAACCTGCTCATTGCACATACGCTTGGCTACCTCGCCGGCGCGTTCCTGTTTGGCCGCCTGTACGACCACCTGCCGGGGCATCGCCTCATCGTCGCCGCTGCTCTCGTTGCCGCCGTCGCCCTCGCGCTGGCGCCGCTCGCCGGCTCGCTCTGGCTGCTGCTGAGTTTGATTCTGACTTTAGGCCTGGCTCTGGCCGGGATGCAAATCGGGGCGTACACGTTGCCACTATGGCAGTACGGTGTCCGCGCCGCGCCGTACCTCAACGGCCTGCACTTCTGCTTCGGACTGGGTGTGTTCGCTGCGCCGCCGGTGCTCGCGGTGATGGGTTCGGTGACCGCGACGTACTGGGCCTTGGCGCTGTTCGTTCTGCTGGCGGCGCTGTGGCTGCTGACACGGCCCAGCCCGCCCATGCCCGCGCCCGCTCAGGCCGGCGGCCCGCTAACGTGCGCGCAGCTCTGGCTGGCTGTGTTGGGCTTCGTCTTTCTCTTGCTCTATGTGGGCGGGGAGACCGGCTTCGGCAACTGGATTTACAGCTACAGCGTAGCGCTGCGACTGACGGACAAGATCAGCGCAGCCTATCTCAACACGGCGTTTTTGGGGATGCTGGCGCTGGGCCGTTTATTGAGCATCCCGCTCTCGGCGCGCCTGCGCCTGAGCACAGCGTTAGCGCTCGACCTGGCCGGCAGTGTGCTGGGTGCAGGACTGGTGCTGCTGGCGAACGGCCCGGTGATGGTGTGGGCGGGCACGCTCCTGCTCGGCCTAGCGATGGCGTCCATCTTCCCGATGATGCTGGCCTTTGCTGCGCAGCAAACGACGCCGACCGCGCGCCTGACCAGCCTGTTCTTCATGGGCAGTAGCCTGGGCGCGATGCTGTTGCCCCGTCTCATCGGCGCGCTCTACGACCCGCTTGGGCCGCGCGTGGCGCTGGTGGTCATCCTGACTGTCGTGATGGGGCAGGTGGGGGTGTATCTGGCGCTGCGGGCGAAGAGGTCTGTCAACGGATGAGGTAACGGATGAACGGATGGGAGCGGATGGGCTGCGAGTATCCGTTGCATCCGTTCATCTGTTGAATATCCGTTGACAGATGCGGACTGGCCACCAACGGATGGGGTAGCGGATGGAGCGGATTTGTCAGCGGATGAGATAGCGGATGAACGGATGGAAGCGGATGGGCTGCGATATTGTGATACATCACCGAATACGACTACACGTTCCATCACCGCAGCTATGCTGCCATCATCACCCTCGCCTCGCCCGCTGCTCCAGCGCCGCGTCCAGGAATGCCTGGATCTCGCCCTCCAGCGTTTGCTTGACTTTGAGCGAGCGCTGGCCGGTGCGGTGGTCGTGGATGCCCTTGTCTTTGGTGTTGCGATGGTAGCTGCGCACCAGGCCGCCCGGCAGGGCGCTCGCGCTTTGTGCGCCAGCGGCGCGCGACTCTTCGCCGGCCAGGTGCAGGCGGATGCGCAGCAGGCGCGCAGCCTCGGCGGCTAAATCGTCCGGCGGCAGGTTGCCGGCCAGGGTCAGCCATGCGCCGCCCTCCACGCTCGCGGTCGCCTGCGCGGTCAGGCGCGGCAGCAGCAGGCCGGCGCGGTTGATGCTCTTCACCTGGGTCGTCAGGCCGGCGGGCGCGGGCGGCAGGTCGTCGTCGGTCAGTTCGGGCAGGACGAGGACGTTGGCCGTGAAGCGCTGCAACAGGTCGCGGCCCTGTACCTTCGCCGCCTGCACCAGCCGGTGCGCGCCGGTCTCGCCCTGCAGCAGGCCGTACACGCCAAAGCCGCTAATGGCGACGGTCACGCTTACGCTGCGGCCCTCTGGCGAAGCGTCCTCGCCCAGCAGCGCCGCGCTCAGCCCGCGCCCCTTCGCCCAGCCCAGGTACATCTTCGCCAGCGTCGCCACCCACTGGCGCGCGCCGGTCGCTTTGCTCTTCAGCCCGATCTGCACATACGCGCCGAGCGTGTCGTACGGGCCGCTCAGGAAGGAGGCAAACTCGATGCGCGGCAGTTCAGCGACGAGGAACTTGTACGGGCGCAGCAGCGCGTCGAGGGCGGGCTGCGGCTCGCCGGCGCGTCGAGTCAGCGTATCCAGCGCGCGGCGCAGTTCGCCCAGCTGGTCCACGATGCCGGAGGCGCGCTGGTAGGCGTCCAGCTTGCGGCGGGCCGCCGCGCTGTCGTTCCAGAAGTTCACGTCGGCCAGTTCGGCCAGCACCGCCTCGCGCTCGGCCATGGCGGCCTGCAGGCCGTTCAGCTCCTCCAGCGCCTCCACCCTTGCCGCCAGCACGGGCAGCGCCGCGCGGATCGTCTCCAGCGTGATTGCCGGACGCTCGCCCTCGATGGGACGCGGTGCAGCTGCCCCGACGCTGACGGGCGAGAGGTAGGCGGAGAGCACGCGCCCGTTTTTCACGTACAGCCGGATCGTGCCGCCGGTCTGGTCAGGGGGCAGGGCGTTGATCTCGCGCGCCAGCGGGCAGGTGATGGTCTTCTCGATCTGGCGTTTGAGGTAGCGCGCGCCGTAGTGCTGGCTGTAGCCGATCTCGACTACGTGCTCGATGACTTCATCGGCGATGTCCACCTCGAACCGGCGGCGCAGCAGGCCCTGCCGCTTGAACAGGTCGCTGATCTCGCGCCGGGCGATGTCGGCCATCACTGCGCGGGTGAGCGGATGGAAGATGCAGACCGCATCCATGCGGTTGATGAACTCGGCGGAGAAGTAGTTCTCGGTCTCGGTGACCACGCGCTTCTCGCGCGCTTCCAGCGTCTCGCCGATGGGATAGCCCAGCCGCCCGCCGCGCTCCACCATCATCGCGCCGAAGTTGCTGGTGAGGATGAAGATGGAGTTGCGCAGGTTCACAATCTCGTCGTTGCCGTTGATGAGCAGCCCCTCGTCGAACAGCTGCAGGAAGCGGTTGTAAACGAGAGGGTGCGCCTTCTCGAACTCGTCGAGCACGATGACGGCGAAGGCGCGCCCGGCCAGCCGGTTGGAGATCAGCCCGCGCCGTGCGTTGAGGTCGTCGGCGTAGGGCGCGCCGAACAGCTCGTTGATCTTGTACGGGTCGGCGTAGTCGGCCATGTTGAAGCGGATCAGGCGCTCCCGGTCGCCGTACAGGTAATCGGCCAGGGTGCGGGCCAGCTCGGTCTTGCCTACGCCCGTCGGCCCGAGGAAAAGCAGCACGCCCATCGGTCGGAGCGGGTTGTTGAGGCGGGCGCGCAACAGGCTAAGGATTTGCACGATGGCGTCCACGGCCTGATCCTGCGCCAGCACGCGCGCGCGGAACAGGCGGCGCACTTCGGCTTCGTCGAACGGCGCCGAGTCGTCGAGCAACATGCGCGGCAGGCCACTCTGCTCGCCGAAGCGCCGGGTCACGTCGTCGGCGGTGAGCACCGCGCCCGCGCCGGGTTTGACCAACGCCAGCGCATCGCGTAGCAGGTCAATGGTCTTGCCGGGCTGCGCGCGGTCGAGCGCGTAGCGCTGGTTGAGGTCAATGGCCTGTTCCAGCGCTTCGTCGGTGACGGCCACGCCGTGCAGCACGCCCAGGTCGTCGGCTGCGCGGCGAATGATGGCGTGCGCTGCTTCCGGCTCCGGCTCGGTCAGACGAATGGGCAGGAAGAGGCGGGCATAGTTGGGGAAAGAGTCGCACAGGCGCTGCCAGGCGTTCTCCTCCGCCTCGGCCAGGCACAGGCCGCTGTGGCGCTTTAGGCCGTTCGCCAGCGCGTAGGCCAGGTTGATGCGACTCTCTTCGCCCAGCTCGCCGAACAGTCGCGAGGCGCTGGTGATATGGTCAATGCACAGGATGATGTCGAGCCGATTGCTCCACTCGTTGTTCAGCTCCTCCAGCCTGGACTGCCATTGGCCGGGCGTGCTCAGGCCGGGCAGGCTGGCCGGGGCGAAGCGCCAGACTTCGCGCCCGCGCAGCTCTGGCAGGCAGTCGCCGCGCGCCAGGGCATGAGCCACGGCGTGCAGCACGGCGGTCTTGCCCACGCGCGGCGCGCCAATGACGACGACGCGGCCCTTGAGCGGCGAGGCCAGCGCCTGCAACACCTGACGGATCTCGGCGTCACGGCCATAGACTTCGGCGGGAAGCTTGGGCGCTGAGGTTTTCGGCGAAGGAAGCAAGCAGGCTGCGGAAGGGGTCGTGGGCGTCGGTCATACGCTCCGCTCGTGGAAGATGGATGGAGACCCAATTATCGCAGAGGCCACGCCGAGAAAAAGAGGCAGGGATAGTTGATAGTTCGGATTTATCTGCCTCCAAATCCGGCTTCAGGGTGGATTAAGGTCTCTAACGCAGCCTCTAACGCGAGTTCGATACCTTCGACACGGATTCGATAGACCGGGCGCACATGCTGGCCGAGGCGGCCGACTGTTTGACCAAGCTCAACAGCCCGGATTCGTGAGCAAAAAAGGCTCTACTGAAAAAAGCCCATCTGAACCGCTAAGACGCTAAGAACGCTAAGGAAAACAGGAGCGAATCCTTTGCGCTCTTCGCGGCTTCGCGGTGAGAACGTAGTTTTTGCAGTGGAGTTAAAGAAGTCCTGAATTGATACCTGAACGTGGAGGTGAAGCGTATGAACTGGCGTCGTCTATGGCTAACACTGGGCGTGGTTTTGGCCGTTGGCCTGTCCGGTCTTCTCGGCGCGGCAGCCGGCGGTGCGGCGGTGTTCTGGGCGGTGCGAGACCGGCTGGGGCCGAGCGCGCCGTTGCCGGTTGAGCGAGTCGCTCAGCCCACGCTTCCGGCGCAGACCATCAACGTGGACATCAACACCGCCATACAGGATGCCGTCGCCAGGGTCAGCCCGGCGGTGGTGACCGTGATCACCGATCGTGGCTCCGGCTCCGGTGTGATTGTTTCCGAGGACGGTTATATCCTGACCAACGCGCATGTCATCCAGGGCGCGCGCCAACTGCAAGCCATCTTTCTCGATGGGCAAATGGTGGATGCGAAGCTGGTGGGTTCAGACGTTATCGCGGATGTGGCGGTGTTGAAGGTGGATGCCAAAGTTCCCGGCTGGGCCGAGCTGGGCAACTCCGACGCGCTCCAGCCCGGCGAGACTGTCATCGCCATCGGCTCGCCGCTGGGCGACTTCCGCAACACGGTCACCGTCGGCGTGGTCAGCGCGCTGGGACGCTCGCTGGAGACGCGCTTCGGCTATGCGATGGAAGACCTGATCCAGACGGACGCGGCCATCAATCAGGGCAATTCGGGCGGGCCGCTGGTGAACCTGGCCGGGCAGGTGGTCGGCCTCAATACGCTGGTGGTGCGCGGCAACGCCTTCTCCTCCGCTCAGGCAGAGGGCCTCGGCTTCGCGATTGCGTCCAACACGGTCAAAGCGTTGAGTGAGCAGATTATCGCGCAGGGTTTCGTCTCGCGCCCGTATCTGGGCGTGGAGTGGACGGCCATCACGCCGGATGTGGCGCAGTTCTACAACCTGCCGGTGGAGTGGGGGGCGTTCGTGCGCGCCGTTGGGCCGGGGACGCCCGCCGCGCAGGCTGGGTTGCAGGCCGGCGACATCATCACCGCCATCGGCGGGCAGGCCATTGACGGCAACAACCGCTTCGTCAACGTGCTGATGCGCTTCAAGCCGGGCGAGCGCGTGCCGCTGACCGTGGTGCGCGACGGAAGGACGCTGACGATAGACGTGACGCTCGGTGAGCGCAGCCCGCGCGGCTGAATAATTTGCTCCCCCCTCCCCTCGTATAATGCGTATAATGGTGGCACGGATCTTGGAACTGTACACTTGATGCGTGCCGCCTTTTCTTTTCGCTACCTTGTGTTTGTTGCGGGCATGGCCGTCTTCGGCTGGCTGATCTTCAGCCCGCCCGCAGTCGCCACGCTCCCCTCACGTGCGCCGGCGCAATCCACGCCTGCGCCCGGCAACCGAATCTTCCTGCCGCTCGTCGGGCGGGACTTTGTCAACATCCCCTGGCTCAATTACCTTAACGGCTATCGTTCCCAGGCCGGCCTGCCGCCGCTGACCGAAAACGCAGGCTGGAGCAACGGCGCGGCGCTGCATGCGCGCTACATGGTCAAGACCGATCAGGTCACGGACTATCAACTGGTCGTCAACCCGGAGTACACGCCTGAGGGCGCGGAGGCTGCGCGTCATAGTTTGCTGTTCGGCACCGCAGTGGTCACAACGACCGACGAAGCTGCAATGGATATCTGGCTGCGCAGCCCCTTTCAGGCGGTGAGCGTGCTCGACCCGGAGTTGCGGCGGACGGGCTTCGGCAGTTACCGCGAGGCGGACGGCGGAGCCGTGCAGATGGCGGCGGCGCTCGACGTGCAGCGCGGCTGGAGCGATACGCCCGCGCCGACCTATCCCGTGTTCTGGCCCGGCAACGGGCAGACAGTGAGGTTGCGCACGTACTCCGGCGGCGACTATCCGGACCCGCTCCGGCACCCCGGCTGTGTGGGCGCGCAGGGCCTGCCCATCATTCTGCAAGTGGGTAATGGTTCGCTGAACGTCGGGCTGGCGGCGAGCAACCCCACGCTCCTCCGCGCCGGCGGAACGCCGCTCCAGCATTGCGCCTTCACCGAAACGACTTTTGATGGCGGCAATTCCACCGACACCGCCTACGGTCGCCTGCTGCTCGGCACGCGCGACGCCGTAGTGCTCCTCCCCAAAGACCCGCTGACGCCGGGGGTGACCTACACCGTCACCGTCAATGCCACCCTCAACGGCGCGCCGCAGACGTACACCTGGTCGTTCACCGTCGCGCCCTGAGTTTTCTCTGTTTGCGGGCTGGCGGAAAACTTTGCATCGAATTTCGCGAATGAGCGCGGGGGCTGAAGGAACGAACCGCAGAGCCGCCGAGAGCGCGGAGTTTTTTGTCAAGACCTTCTGCGCACTCTGCGCTCCGCGGTGAACCCTGCTTTATGAAAAAAGTCCTTCGCGGAATTCGCGCAATTCGATGCTATTATAAAGACTGGCTCAAGCGGCTTCGTCGCCCGGCTCCCAGCGTCGCAGCGCCAGCACGGTGTTGTGCCCGCCGAAGCCGAAGGCGGTGGTGAGCGCAACCCGAAGCTGCGCCGGGCGTGCTGTGTTCGGCACGCAGTCGAGGTCGCACTCTGGGTCGGGCGTGCGGTAGTTGATGGTCGGGGGGAGCACCTGATCGCGCAGAGAGAGGATGGTGAAGATGGCCTCGACCGCGCCGGCTGCGCCGAGCATGTGGCCGGTGACGGACTTGGTGGCGCTGACGGGCACGCGGGCGGCGTGCTTGCCGAGCGCGTGCTTGATGGCGCGCACTTCGAACACGTCGCCGAGCGGCGTGCTGGCGGCGTGGGCGTTGATATGGTCCACGTCCTCCGGCCGGCAGCCCGCCTTGCGGATGACATGGGAGATGGCGCGCGCTGCCTGTTGCCCCTCCGGGTCGGGGTTGGTGAAGTGAAGGGCGTCGGAGGTGTTGGCATAGGCCAGCACCTCGGCCAGCGGCTCGGCGCCGCGCGCCCTTGCGTGAGCCAGCGATTCGAGCACCAACACGCCCGCGCCTTCGCTCAGCACAAAGCCGTCACGCGTTTTGTCGAAGGGGCGGCTCGCGCCCGTCGGGTCGTCGTTGCGGCGCGAGAGCGCGTTCATCTGGTCGAAGCCGGCGATGCCGAGCGGCGTCACTGCCGCTTCCGTGCCGCCGGTGATCATCACCTCGGCGTCGCCACGGCGGATGATTTCGAATGCTTCGCCGATGGCGACCGCGCCGGTGGAGCAGGCGGCGGCCACGCCGAAGTTCGGGCCACGCGCGCCGGTGAAGATGCTCACCTGCACCGAAGCCGCATCCACCGTAATCATCGGGATGAGCAACGGGCTAAGGCGGGAGGGGCCGTGCACGTCCATCACCTTCTGCTGGGCGGTGTAGGTGTGAATGCCGGCAGCGCCGGAGCCGATGAGCACACCGACCTCGTTGGCGTTGGACGCCTCGATGTTGAGTCGCGCCTGCCCGAGCGCCTCCTGCGCGGCGGCGATGGCGAACTGCACGTTGCGGTCGGCGCGCCGCGCTTCTTTAGGCCCCATGTAGTTTAGCGGGTCGAAGCCCCAGGCTTCACCGGCGATTTTGACGCGAAACTTCTCCGTATCGAACAGGGTAATGGTGCGAATGCCGGAGCATCCGGCGAGCACATTGCGCCAGGCTTCTTCCACGGTCAATCCAACCGGGCTGATCAGGCCTAAGCCGGTGACGACGACACGCCGCGCAGGCGAAGGGACAGGCTGCATGCTGACCTCCCATCGCCGGCCATTGTAACTTCTTTACGCGGATGGGGATATGGGCCTAAGTTCTGACCGGACGAGCGCATCGGTCATGCGGGCGACGCGGCTGATGAGCGGCACATCGTGGACGCGGACGATGTCCGCGCCGCGCTCGATACACAGCGTCACCACGGCGGCGGTGCCTTCAGCGCGCTGGTCGGGCGGCAGGTCAAGCGTGTAGCCGATGAACGATTTGCGCGACGGGCCGACGAGCAACGGGTAACCGAGCGCCTTGAACTCGGCCAGCCGCCGCACGATTTCCAGGCTCTGCTCCACCGTCTTGCCGAAGCCGAGGCCGGGGTCGAGGATGATACGCTCATGCGCCACGCCGGCACGTAACGCTATCTCCACCGACTCCATCAACTCACGCCGGATGTCTGCGATGAGGTCGTCGTAGTGCACGCCGACGTAGCGTCCACCGAGGCGCGCCTCCTGCACGGCGTCTTTGGGCCGGCTGCGGTTATGCATCAGCACAAGCATTGCGCCGCTCTCCGCGGCGACGCGCGCCATGTCCGGGTCGAGGCGCAGCCCCCACACATCGTTGATGATAGTCGCGCCGGCAGCCAGTGCCTGCCGCGCGACCTCGGCCTTGTAGGTATCCACGGAGATGGGCACGCTCACGCGCCGGGCCAGCTCGCGGATGACGGGGATGACGCGGCGCAGCTCTTCCTCAAGGCTGACGGGCTGGCTGCCGGGCCGGGTGGATTCGCCGCCGACATCCAGCAGATGTGCGCCTGCCGCCACCTGGGCCTCGCCGTGCGCGATGGCCTGCGCCACCCAGTCATCGCTCTGCAACAATCCATCGCCGGAGAATGAGTCCGGCGTGACGTTGACGATGCCCATCACGTATGTTTGCCGGCCCCAGTCGAAGGAGAGCGTCCCGGTCATCGCTCCAATGCTTCCGTCACTTTCCAAAGTAAATGCGAGGTATCGCCCAGCGCGTCGCGCAGTTGTGCTACGCTCTGGCCGAGCAGCGGGTGCGGCAGGTCCGGCGCAATCTCGGCCAGCGGCACGAGGACGAAGGCGCGCTCCGCCAGGCGCGGATGCGGCAAGGTCAGCTCTGGCGTCTCGAGCACCAGCGCATCGTAGAAGAGCAAATCGAAATCAATCAGGCGCGGGCCGAAGCGCAGGCCGGCGGTGCGGCCCAGCTGCACTTCCAGTTGCTTCAGGGTGTGCAGCGCCTTATGCGGGGCTAATGCTGTTTCGGCGCGAGCGGCCAGATTGTAAAAGTGCGGCTGGTCGAGCACATAGGCAGGCACGGTCTCGTACACCGACGAGACGGCTTGAAGGTGGAAATCCGGCGTGAGCGCGCGCAGCGCCCGCCGCAGGTTGGCGGCCCGGTCGCCCAGGTTCGTTCCCAGTCCCAGATAAACGGTGGGCATCGTCTTTTAGCGGCCGGGACGCATTGCTACGCGAGTTCCTTGCGACAGGTCGCGGCCTGGCCGAAGGACTCTTCGACTTCTACTTCCCAGGCCGTCAGGTTGCGCGCGCCCTGTGCCCGCAATGTGGCCTCCAGCTCGCCGCCGATCCACTCGGCAAGCTTTTCGGCAGTGGTGTTTTCGATGGGCAGCAGCACTACTTCGTCGCGCGGGAAGACGTAGCGCTTGTTGCGGTAGTGCACGATGATCTCGTTATCGGCCTCGCTCAGGCGAAGGTAGGCGTTGTGCAACGGCAGCAGCAGCTTGTGGTCGAGCCGGTTGCAGATGGCGCGCAGCAGGCGTTTGAGGGTCACGAAGTCGAAGACGTAGGCATTCTCGCCCAGCTCACCCTCAACGACGGCGGCGGCGCGATAGTTGTGGCCGTGCACGGCCTCACACTTATCGCCCTCGTAGGTGATGAAGTGGCCGGAGCAAAAGACGGTATAGTCCTTGCTGACGCGGACTTTGAACTGCGGCATGGGTCAAGGAGTGGAAGGCCGTTCGACGACAACGCGCCGCGTTTCGGTGAACCATTCCGGCAATGTGGCGAAGCGGTCACTGGCCTCGGTGAGTGGGCCGAGGCGCACGCCGTTTACTTTGGCGTCCACGGCGTAAGTGTACACGGGATAGTAGAGCAGCAGCGCCGGGACCTGGTCGGCGAACCGTACTTGGAATTGCTGGTAGAGGCGGGCACGCTCGGCGATGTTGGAGGTGAGGCGCGCCTGCTCCAGCCACTGGCTGGCAATGCGGTCTGTCCAGCCGCCATAGTTCTGGCCACTCTCGGCCTGCGTCTCGTGCCAGAGGGGGTACGGGTCTGGGTCGGGCGTGCCGGCGAGGCTGAAGTCTGCCAACAAGGCTTGGTAGGCGCGCGGCTCCAGCACCTGGCTGCGCAGGCCGGCCGGCTCGACAGGAACGATTTCGACTTGAATGCCTAGCGCCGCCCAGTCGGCCTGCGCCGCCTGCGCCAACGCCAGATGCAATTCGTTATTGGGGACGGTGAGGGTGAACCTGAGCGCGACGTTGTTCTTCTGGCGCACGTAGTCGGGCGAGCCGGGAGCCACGCCTTGCGGCAACACCCAGCCGGC
>JANWXR010000410.1 GCA_025057205.1 Anaerolineales bacterium
TACATCAATGCCGGGCACCTCGGCATCTACCCAGTGGATTTGGCCATCGGGCACGTTGGGGCGCGGCGGGGCGCTGAAGACGAGGAAGCTTTCGAGCGGCTGCGGGCCGGCATACGGCGAGACGAAGGCGGGCACAGCGCGAACCGGAAGCGTTGCGGGCAGCGCTTCACTCGGCAACCGCTCTGCAGCAACGCCGAGTCGCGTGCTGAGAGCAACACCCATCACTATCAGAACTGAGATGCCACAGGCCAGCCATGCGCCCATACCGATAACTCCGGCGAGCGGAGATTATAGATTGGATTGAAGTGGAGCGCGAATGAAAAACCGGCAAGGTGGGCACGCAAAGGTAGTCAGGGAACAGGCCGCCCCTTTGACTGCTGCTTCGCTCAGCGTCTGCTCAGGGTGCGGCTGACATGTTTTGCGTGTGCACCGGCAGTCCGTCGTCTTTGCCAACCTGGCCGCAGGCCGCTATACTCCGCCGGCAATGTTGACCGGGCGCTTTGAGTAAAGGCAACTTCACCCAGGCTCTGTCGGATGCGGCAGCGCGATCTTCAGATCGGTTCCATCATTGACGGCCTCGCCCTCCCCGAGCCGCTTCAGGTCGTCTTCGTCCAACCGGTGGGTAATTCGTTCAAGGTCGGGGGGAAGGGGACGCGCACCGGGCAATACATCGAGCGCATCTTCGACACGGCGCAGTTGGCGCAGCTCACCGTGCTGGCCGCCGAGGAGCCGTTCGACGGGGACGCGGTGCGATTTCGGCTGGGGATCGAGGCCTACCGCCTGGGCCTCGCCCATGAGTACGACCCCTACTTCTCCCTCTCCGTCGC
>JANWXR010000411.1 GCA_025057205.1 Anaerolineales bacterium
GGGGGCGAATGAGCACGAATGAGGGAACACGAAGGGGCACGAATGGGGGCGAATGAGCACGAATGAGGGAACACGAAGGGGCACGAATAGGGGCGAATGAGCACGAATGAGGGAACACGAAAGGGCACGAATGGGGGCGAATGAGCACGAATGAGGGAACACGAAAGGGACACGAATGGGGGCGAATGAGCACGACGTGTTTATGGTTTCACGGAAAAGGAAACTCCTTGAACTGCGAGGACGCAAAGGCTGCGAGGGAAAACAAGGGCGTATCCCCTACGTTCTATAACCGCTCAGCCACCCTGACTATCCGCAGACTCGCGCAGGGAAAATCTGTGACCATCTGCGAAATCTGTAGATTCTTTCAGCTTGCGTAAGCCTCTGCCTTACTTTTCTATTTGAACGGCCACGACGCGGAACCCGATGTTGGGCCGGCGCTTGAAGGGATAGTCCCAGTTGCGTTGGGCGCAGCGTACGCGCCGTTGCGGTGAATCGAATGCGCCGCCGCGAATCACCACCCCCTCGCCGGACGGTGGGCCGGTCGGGTTGAGAATGGCCTTGCGGTGGGCATATTCATCTGCTTCGTACCAGTCCGCGCACCATTCCCAGACGTTTCCGCTCATATCGCTTACGCCGAAGGGGCTATCACCCGCCGGCGAGAACAGGCCGACCGGCGTTGTTGTGTCGGCCAGATCGTCGGCGTTGGCGCGGGAAGCGTCCCACTCATCGCCCCAAGGATAGAGCCGACCGTCGTTGCCGCGCGCAGCGCCTTCCCATTCTGCCTCCGTCGGCAGGCGGAACTTCCAGCCGGGACAGGTGAGCC
>JANWXR010000412.1 GCA_025057205.1 Anaerolineales bacterium
CACTGCCGGGTTCGCCGCCACCGCTGCTGCCAACGGCTCGACCCAAGAAAGCACTGCGTCGGTCAACGCCACGTCCAGGTACGCGCCTTCGCCCGTCCGCTCGCGTCCCAGCAACGCCGAGAGGATTGAGAACGCCGCCAACATGCCGCCGGCCATATCCGCGATGGGTGTAGGTGGGATATGCGGCGCTTCGCCCTCAGCGTGGTTAAGCGAGAGCAGGCCACCGACGGTGATGTAGTTCAGGTCATGGCCTGCGCGGTCGCGATACGGCCCGGCCTGCCCGTAGCCGGAGAGCGAGCAGTACACCAATCGCGGGTTGACGGTGCGCAGGGTGCTGTAGCCCAGGCCCCAGCGCTCCGCCGCGCCGGGACGGAACTGTTCGAGGAACACGTCGGCGTCTCGCACCAGCTGCAATAACAGCTCGCGGCCCCGTGCAGTGCGAAAGTTGAGCGCCAGGCTGAGCTTGCCGGCATTGAGCGAGTCGAACATCGAGCTAAAGCCGAGGTCGGTGGGCGCCAGGCGCAGGTAATCGCCCGCCAACGGCGACTCCACCTTGATGACCTCCGCACCTGCCTGCGCCAGAAGGAAAGTACAGTACGGGCCGGGCAACAAGCGGGAGAGATCGAGGACGCGCAGGCCGGAAAGAGAAGAGGAGAGCATAGGGCTAGAGGGGTTGATTGACATGTTTTGCGTGCACATCCAATCTGTTAGCCATCTGCGAAATCTGTGGATTCCTTTCAACGATCGGGAGATGACGGTCTCTCAATCGGCTTGATGGACCGCGCCACCTACGCAATTCGTGGATTCTTTTCAACGATTGGGA
>JANWXR010000413.1 GCA_025057205.1 Anaerolineales bacterium
AGCGGCGGGCGCACGCGCCCCTCGATGTTGAGCGATACGTTCGAGGCCGTCATCGGCGCGTACTACCTTGACTCCGGCCTGCAGGCCGTGCGCGAGTTTGTCGAACCGCTGTTCGCGCCCCTGCTAGAGCAGGTGATCCGCGACGACGCTGACGTGGACAACAAGAGCCTGCTGCAGGAGTGGGCGCAGGCCGAACGCCGCCAGATGCCGCGCTACCAGGTGGTCGCCGAGAGCGGCCCCGACCACGAACGCACTTTCATCGTTCAGGTGAGCCTAGGCGATGAGGTGGTGGGGCAGGGCGAGGGCCGCAGCAAACGTGCCGCCGAGCAGGCTGCCGCCGCCGATGCGCGTCGCCGGCTGGGCCTGACATGAAGCGCCTGCTCATCACCGGCGGCTCCGGTTACCTCGGCGCGCACCTGCTCGCTGCTGCCGAGGATTGGGAGGTCGTCGCAACCTACCACACGCGCCCTATCACTCCGGCGCGCGGCACAGCCCGGCCACTGGATTTGCGCGACGAGGCGGCCACGCGCGCGGTCATCGGAGAGCTGCGGCCCAACGCCATCATCCACACCGCCTGTTCCAACCGTGACGCCGAACACATCCGCGCCATCGTGCCGGCTGCTCGCCATCTGGCGCAGGCCGCGCAAGAGTGCGGTGCCCGGCTGGTGCACGTCTCCACCGACATGGTCTTTGACGGCGAGCGTGCGCCCTATGCCGACGACGCAACGCCGGCCCCGCTCGGCGAATACGCGCGCGCCAAGGCCGAAGCCGAGGCCCTCATCGCTGCACTATGCCCTGGCGCCGTCATCGCCCGTCCTTCGTT
>JANWXR010000414.1 GCA_025057205.1 Anaerolineales bacterium
GCCGTCATCGGAGGCGGCGCCGTCGCCATCCGCGCCCTCTACCGGAAAGTACAGATCAATGAACGGGCCGTAGCCGGTGTTGCCCGGCCCGTTGGGTGCAGTGTTGTCGAACGTGACGGTGAAGCTGAAGGTTGCGCCGATGGGTTGCTGTGCAGGCAGGTTCAGGCTGAGGCCGATGAGCGGCACGGCCTGGGCTACTTCCGCCGGTGGTAGGCCTAGGGTGGCAGCAAGGGTTGCCAGTGCCACGAGCGCGTGCGTGACCCGCAACAGACCACGTCGCAGGGCGGCGAAAGCATAAGCGACGAAGTGTGACCGGCGGCAATGGAGAAGTAGCATACCTAATTACTCCGGTAAAGCTTAAGAACCAAAGTAGAGAGTCCGGTAGAAAGGCCGGATGTTCTCACAGAGAGTCTGACTGTTCATTATGATTGGTTGTTATCAAGAAATGATAAACAAGCAATATAATCGGGTCACCTGTTATTATGTTTTCCTTGCACGCGTTCACTGTAAAACGTGTTAGCCGGACTCGACGAGGGGAGCGGCGGGCGTCCTTCGACTACCGCTTCGACTTTGCTCAGCGTCCGCTTAGGAAGCCCGCCGCGCAATGCACACCTTCCACCGCAAAGTGTCGCTCCCACTCCAGGTACGATGGCATTAGAGCGATTATAGAGCTAGGGTAACAAATAATTCAGTTGGCCTTGGTAGGGGGTTGGTTAGGGAGGGGATGATTTACAGACGGCCGGTCGCCGGTTGCGGAGGCCATCTGGCCTGGTCGGCCACGGCTTGACGGATGTGCTCCACCAGCTCTGCCGAGCCGATGT
>JANWXR010000415.1 GCA_025057205.1 Anaerolineales bacterium
GAATATGCTCACCGCTCGACAACTCATGCGCCAGCCGCTCCACACCGTGGAAGCCGGCGAGTCCGTGGCGTACGCTATCCGCAAGATGCAGGCCAGGAAAATTTCCAGCCTGATTGTGCCGCCGCGTTATGAGGGCGGCGCGTACGGCATCATCACCAAGCACGACATTCTCAGCAAGGTTGTTGCTGCCGGGCGCGAGCCGGGTCGCGTGCGCGTGGCCGAGGTCATGACCAGCCCGCTCATCACCGTCACGCCGGATTGCTCGGCGCGGCGTTGTGCAGCCTTGATGATGCAGCATCGCATCCGCCGCCTGCCCGTAGTGGTAGATGGCCATCCGGTCGGCATCGTCAGCGACTCGGACGTGTTCGACGCCTTGCTGAACCTGCATACCGAAGAAGCGCTCTACCCATCGCTCTAAATCTCAAATCTCAAATCTCAAATCTCAAATCAATCGGAGATTTCATGGCCACAATCTACTACGAAAACAACGCCGATCTCAGCCTCATCCAGGCGAAGAAGGTAGCCGTCATCGGTTACGGCTCACAGGGGCATGCGCATGCGCTCTGTCTCAGGGACAGCGGCGTGAACGTCCGGGTCGGCCTGGCGCCGGAGAGCAAGAGCCGCGCCAAGGCGGAGGCCGCCGGTCTCACCGTCGGCAACGTGGACGAGGTCTCGGCCTGGGCGGACGTAGTCGTAATGCTGGCCCCGGACGTGAAGCAGCCGAAGATTTATAAGGCCGACGTCGAACCGTACCTGACGGCGGGCAAGATGCTAATGTTCAGCCATGGCTTCAACATTCGCTTCAACACCATCACGCCGCC
>JANWXR010000416.1 GCA_025057205.1 Anaerolineales bacterium
GAAGACGCCGAACACGCCGACGGACAGGAAGAGGAAGAAGGCCATGAACTCGCGGGCGCGGTCCTCGACGTTCCACGAGATCATCACGCCGGTGAGCAGCACCAGCGCCGTCAGCAGAATCATCGGCAGGCCCAGGCCGTCCGCCGCCATGTGGTAGGTGATGCCGAGCTGCGGCACCCACTGATACGGGCCTTCCACGAACTGGAAGCGCGGGCCGTTCGGGTCGAAGCTGAAATAGGCGAAGAGCGCCAGCGCGGTGGTGAAGGCCGCCGCCGCCAGCGCCGTCACACGCGCCTCATTCTTGCGCTCGGCGGGCAGCATCAGAATCAGCAGGCCCGCCACCAGCGGCGTGAAGGTGATAACGGAGAGAATGGGGAACGTCATGGATGAGTTCTCGTCACAAGCGCAACACGCAATACGCGATACACAATACGCAATACGCAATACGCAATACGCAATACGCAATACGAAATACGAAATACGAAATACGAAATACGTAGTCCGTATTGCGTATTTCGTATTCCGTAAGTCCTCAGCTCGTCAGCAGCCGCGTCACCGCCTCGTTAATCACATTCACCAGCCAGTACGGGTAAACGCCGATGGCCAGCATCAGCGCCATGAGCGGCGCGATGGCGATGACCTCGCGCGGCGAGATGTCACTGAGATGGCCGAGCCAGCGGCGGTTGAGCGGGCCGTAAATCGTCTTATACAGCCCCCACAGGATGTACGCGCCCGTCATCAGCAGACCGAGCATGGAAATGGCCGTGAACACGGTGAACACCGGCCACGCGCCCCGCACCACCATGAACTCGGAGACGA
>JANWXR010000417.1 GCA_025057205.1 Anaerolineales bacterium
GACCTGCTGACGATTGACTGGGGCGCGGCCAAAGACCATTACGTGGCCGACCTGACACGGACGTTTGCCGTAGCGGAGGAACCGGACGCCGAATTTAGTAACATTTATGAACTAGTGTAGGCCGCGAACGCCGCCGGCGTGGCCGCCGCCCGCGCCGGAGTCCCCTGTGCCGGCGTGGATGCCGCCGCACGCCGAATCATCGCCGAGGGCGGCTACGGCGAGTTCTTCGTTCATCGCGTTGGCCACGGGCTGGGGCTGGAAGGCCATGAAGACCCCTCGATGCACGGCAACAACCTGACACTGCTCGAGGCGGGCATGACCTTCACCGTAGAACCGGGCATCTACCTGCCGGGCAAAGGCGGCGTACGGATTGAAGACGACGTGGTGGCGCGCGTGCACGGCGGTGAAAGCCTGAGCACGCTCACCCGAGACTTACAGGTTATCGGTTGATTCTCTTGACCGTTCAACACAAATGGCTCCACTGAACCAAGCGCATTTGAACTGCGAAGATAGTGTGATGGGCGTCAAGAGCGCGAAGAGTGTCGCGAAGACCTTTGTGTTTGTGTTGGGGATTGAACCGCGAAGATGCCAAGAACGCCAAGAAAACAAGGGCGAAGCCTTTGCGCTTCGCGGTGAGATCATGGTTATGAGTCAAGCCGCCGGGGGTTCGCAAACGCCGGCTTGCCTTGAATCTCCTGCCAGCGCTTGGCGGCGTCTTCGGCTTGCACCCACCACTCCGTCACGGTATGGCCTTCCTTATCGGTGTAGGCGAGCGTCGGCTTGCGCAGGAGCAGTACGCGCAGCGCCTCGACC
>JANWXR010000418.1 GCA_025057205.1 Anaerolineales bacterium
GCGCCGACGTGCTGGTGCTCAACAAGGCCGACCGGCCTGGCACGGAAGCGGCGCTGCGTGCGCTGCGTGCCTCGCTGGAGATCGGTTACGGCGTCCACGCCCGGAGCGGTTGGCTGCCGCCGATTGTGCCAACCGTGGCGACCGAAGGCCAAGGTATCACCGAATTGCTTGACCACATCAACGCGCACCGTGCCTATCTGCACGAGACCGGCCTCTGGCAGCAGCAGGAGCGCGAGCATCTGCGCGCCGAGCTGGAACTGCGCCTGCGCGAAACCCTCTACTCGCGCCATCTTAATCGCTTGGAGAATGGACAACTCAGTGCCATCCTGGATAAACTACAGGCGCGTGAAATTGACCCAACCGCGGCGGTGATGGAGTTGCTAGGAGTGGAAGATTGAAGACTGAAGACTGAAGACTGAAGACTGAGAGTCATCATTCATCAGTCTTTAGTCTTCAGTCATCAGTCTTCATTTGCGACACACCGGATTCGTTCAGGAGTTTGACCCTTCATGATCCTTGGCCAACGCACCCGGCTGCGCCCGATTGAAAAAGATGACCTGCCGCGCTTCGTCAAATGGCTGGCCGACCCGGAGCTGCGCTCATACCTCTCCATGCCGCATCCTTATGGCCAGATGCAGGAAGAGCGCTGGTTTGAGCGCAACCTCGGCTTGGGCAGTGAGCAAACCTGGGCTATCGAGGCCGAGCCAGCAGACTCTGTCGGGCCGTGGGTGCACATTGGCTCATGCGGTTACCATGAGATTGACTGGCGCAATCGCACCGGCACAGCCGGCATCATGATTGGCGCGCGCGATT
>JANWXR010000419.1 GCA_025057205.1 Anaerolineales bacterium
GTGAGCGGGTTCTGGCCTCGCACCGCTTCACCACTCAGCGCGTCCGGCCGCTGCCGCTGTTTTACAAGGTGCTGCGGAGCGGGTGACGGGCGTATAATCGTGTCGGAGGTAGGTATGGATGTTGCCGCCGCTCCTTCCCGGTTGGGCTGGACGGCAAAGAAATACTACGCCTGGAGCCGGCCCGACGACGGAACGTTATACGAGGTTCTCAACGGGGAACTCATCATGACTGCCTCGCCCGTGCCGCGGCATCAACAGCTCGTGTTTGGCATCGCCAAACTGATTGATGCATGGGCGACCGCGCAGGCTGCCGGCGAGGTGTTCGTTTCGCCGATTGACATGGTGCTGGGCGACGACGTGGTAATCCCCGATGTCGTCTTCGTCTCTGCCGGGCAGCGCTCCATCATCGGCCCGGAGCGGATCGAAGGCGCGCCTGAGCTGGTGGTCGAAGTGCTGTCCCTGTCCACGTCGCAGCGCGACCTGCGCCTGAAGTGGGACCTATATGCTCGCTCCGGCGTGCGAGAGTACTGGGTCGTCAACCCCGAGGCGGCGACGGTGGAGGTGTTGACTTTAGTGAACGGCGCTTACCAGCGTCACGTGCTGGCTCAAGGTGAAACGCCAATCACTTCGCAAGTGCTTTCGGGCTTCAGCGCGCCGGTCTCGTCGGTGTTTGCGCCATGACTACGGCTTAAGCAGTTCTCCCTCTCGCCAGACATACTTCATCCATTCCCGGCCTACGCGACGCCACTCGCGGTCCGCATCAAAACTGAATAGGCCGCTCAGGCCGGCGTAGTTGGTCTGTGCCAGCTGCG
>JANWXR010000041.1 GCA_025057205.1 Anaerolineales bacterium
TCCGGCCCAGCGCGCGCCGCAAATAGTCGCGGATGTCCGCCTCGCCCAACCCCTGCAGGACGTAAGCGGCGGCGCGCTCCCGCAGGCCGGCATCGTAATCGCGCTCGCGGCAGGAGATGACCACGGGATGCGCGGAGTTCAACAGCGCCTCCAGCGCGCCGCGCGCGGCCGTCTGGAATTCGGGGCGCACTTCGTTCAAGCCGTCGAGCAGGACTAAAAAGCGCGCGGTGGGTTGGGCGAACCAGGCCCTCAGTTTGCGCGCGCTTTCGCCGAGGTCGGGCGCGAGTTCGTGCCCTGCCCCCATCTGCTGGTTGACCTGCCGCGCCAGAAAGAGCGCCCAGTCCTCGCCCGCGTAGGCTTTCAGCTCGGCGTAGATGGGGATGGGGTTCTCCTCCCCTGCACCACCGTCCCGCAGGGCGTGCTGCGCCGCCTCCCACGCCAGATGCTGCAAACCGGTCGTTTTGCCCATCCCCGGCTCGCCCAGCAACATTAGTTTCTTCTCACGCGCCAAAACTTTCTCCAGCGGTTCGGGCTGGGGTTGGGAGTCGCCGGTTTCCGGCTCGCCCCGGCGCGGGTCATAGCGGGTGACGTTGCGCGGGTAAAAGATGTCGCGCTCTTCCGCTCTGGCGACGTTGCGGCCAATATAAAGTTGCGCCTCGTCCAGCGTGCGCGGCGGCCGGTCGGCGAGGCGCTTAAGATAGGCGCGCACCCAGTCAGGCGAAGGAGGAGCGCCGAGGCGCTCTTCCAAAAGTCGCAAGATGGCCTCCACCTGCGCGCGCGTGGCCACGTTGTCCAGCTTCGCCGAGATGTTGGCCAGTTCGCCCTGCAACTCGCGGGTAAACGCCTCGAACTGTCCGCGAAGTTCCACCAGCCGCTGCAAGACCCCAAACTCGTTCTGTTGAATCGCATACCGCACCACGTCCAGCCGCCGAAAGAGCCGGGCAACCATCACCTGCGTCTCTTTCACCTGCAGGGCGGTGGCGATGTTGCTCGCCTCGATGGCCGCCTGAACCTCGCGGCGAATATCTTCTTCCGTGAGTTCGCCCCGGGCGACGCGCTCGAGGATGCTGCCGAGCGCCTGCGCGCCTGCGCTGCCCGCCAGAGCCGCGAGCGCGGGTGGCAGCTCCACGCCGGGGATGGACGCGATGGCGATGGCCGCCAGCGCCGTGCCGTAGAACATCACCTGCGCGGGCAGGGTGGCGGTGGCTTTGAGAATCTTCAGGAGGGCGGATTGCTTTTCCTCAGACATCGGAGCCGTCCTTCCGCCGTTCGCTATTGCGGCGACGGCAATGCCGTCGCCCCTTTTTCCAAAGGGGTCTGTTCGTTTGAACAACCCCGTCGGGTTCTGGCGCGGCGCGGGTTCAGGTCTGCGCTCGGTTCCGGGGATGGGCGCGCGTTATCTGCCAGGCGCTGCCGACCGACGGCTTAGTTGTAGGCCCTCACCCGCTCGGTTGCAAAGATGAGTTGCAGGAAAAGATTACCCTGTTTTTCCCTCACCCCCAACCCCTCTCCCATTGGGAGAGGGGTGAGGGCGGAATGACAACACAGCACGAATACCGCGGACGGCTCGCAAAAAAAGCAACCCTCACCTTATCCCCCACCACAGTGCCAGGCCGGCCAGCATCACAACGAACATCACCAGAGTCAGCGGCAGGCCGGCGCGGGCGTAATCGTTGAAGCGGTAGTTGCCCGGCCCCATCACCAGCATGTTGCTCGAATGGCTGATGGGCGTGAGGAAGGCCGTCGAGCAGGCCAGCGCCACCGCCATCGCCAGGCCACGCGGGTCTGCGCCGAGCTGCTCCGCCGCCGCAATCGCAATCGGCGCCAGCACCACCGGCGTCACCTGCCCGCCGATAATCTGCGTCAGTGCCGTGGTCGCCAGGAACAGGCCGCCGGCTACGGCCAGCGGCCCCCAGCTTCCCAGCGCGCTCACCAGCGCGCGCCCTACCAGCGCCGCCGCGCCCGTGTTCGTCATCGCCAGACCAAGCGGCAACATGCCTGCGATCAGAAACACCGAGCGCCACTCGATGGCGTTGTAGGCCTCGTCCATCGTCAGACACTTGAACAGCACCATCAGGCAGGCCGCCGCGAAGGTGGACTCGGCGATGGGCAGCAGGTTGAAAGCGGGCAGCAGCACCGCCAGCGCGGTCAGGCCGATGGCCAGCCACGTCCTCGACGTCGGGCCGGTCTCGGCCACGTCTTCCTCCAGCACCAGAAAGTTGGGGTTCTTGCGCAGCATCGCAATTCGGTCGCGCGGGCCCTGCATCAGCAGCGCATCGCCGAAGCGCAGAGGAATCTCGGCCAGGGCCTCGCGCATCGTCCGGCCCTCGCGCCAGATGGCCAGCACCGAGAGGTCGTAGCGGTCGCGGAACTGAATCTCCCTGAGCGTTTTGCCGGCCAGCGAGGAGCGCGGGGCCAGCGTCACCTCCACCAGGCTGATGTCTTCCGAAGCGAGATGTCCCTTCCAGGTGGGGTCTTCCGTGAGCAACAGGCCGAAGGGCTGCAGCTCGATGTCGTCCACCTGCCCGGTGAACAGCACCACATCGCCCTCGCGGATGTTCTCGGAACGGGAGGGCGCGAACTTCACCTGCCCGCCGCGCGAGATGCCCAGCACGTTCACACCCAGCCGCTCCCCCCAACCGCCTGCGGCCAGGCTCAGGCCGGCCATCGCCGAGCCGGGCTTGACGTACACCGCGCGCACCACGTCCTGCATCTTGTAGGCCTCGGACAGGTTGGCGCCGGGTCGCAGAGTTTCCTCGCCCTCACGGACGCGCTCCGGCAGCAACCATCGCCCGAGGGAGGCCATGAACAGCACGCCGGCCACGGCCATCGGCAGGCCCACCGGCAGAAAGTCCAGCACGCCGTAGGGCGGATAGTTCTTCTCGGCCAGCGCGTTGCTGACGAGGATGTTGGCGGTGGTGAAGAGCGTGGCCATGCCGCCGAGCAGCGAGCCGAACGAGAGCGGGATGAGGAGCTTGCTGGCGCGGAGGCCGCCCTGGCGCGTCAGGCCGATGACGGCGGGCAGCAGCACTGCGGCGGCGGCGATGGTGTTCATAAAGAGCGAGAGGAAGGCGGCCAGCGTCATGATGACCAGCACCGCGCGGGCCTCGCCGCCGCTCGCCAGCCGCTGCAGCGTGCGCCCCAGCAGTCGCGTCGCGCCCGTCTTTTCCAGCGCGTCGGTGATGATGAAGAGCGCAATGATGGTGATGACGGCGGCACGGCTGAAGCCGTTGAACAGCTCGTCCGGCGTGACTACGCCCGTCAGACCGAGCGTCACCAGCAGCAGCAGCGCCAGCAGGTCGGGCCGCAGACGCTCGCTGATGAGCACGACCGCCGCGACCACCACCAGGCCGAGCACGAAGGCGATTTGGAGCGTCATGAAGTGCAGGGATTATACAATTGCGAATTGCGGATTGATAATGTCTGGGCCTCCAATCCAAAATCCCGTTACCGCTCAAGTGTGCTGTTTTATCCTCAGATTGAGCAGATCTTCGCGGAGAAAATCTGAGGCCATCTGTGACATTTGTGGACTCTTTTCAACGGCTGGGAGTTACTGCCTGAGCGGTTACCAAAATCCAAGATAATTGCGCAGCCATACTGCCTTAACCGTGGACGACGCAGATTTTGGCAGAGAAAATCTGTGACCATCTGCGAAATCTGTGAATTTTCTTACCGATTGGAAGTTGTTGCTTGAACAGTTACAATCCAAAATCAGAAATGTCTTCCACCTGGGTCGAGATAGACCTCTCTGCAATTCAACACAACCTGCGCCGCATGAAGGCGTTGGCCGGCGTGCGCGTGATGGCGGTGGTGAAGGCGAACGCTTACGGTCACGGCGCGGTGGAAGTGAGCCGGGCGGCTGCTCTGGCCGGCGCGGACTGGCTGGGCGTAGCCCGCGTGGAGGAGGGTGCGGCGCTGCGCGTCGCCGGCCTCGCTCTGCCCATCCTCGTCATGGGCTACACCCCCCCGGCTATGGCCGCCGAGGCCATCGGTCGTGACCTGACCCTGACCGTCTTTGACGCGGAAGGCGCGCAGGCCTACGCTGCTGCTGCACGTGCTCTCAATCGCACGGCGCGCCTTCACGTGAAGGTGGATACGGGCATGGGCCGGCTGGGCGTGATGCCCGAGGATGCGCCGCAGTTCGTTAGCGCTGTCCATCAGCTGGAAGGTTTGCAGGTTGAAGGTTGTTACACCCACTTCGCCAACGCGGATATGCTCGATGGCCCTCCGCCTCCACTGCTCAGCGCCCGCGCCCAACTCGCCCGGTTCAACGCCGTGCTGCAAGCCCTGCCGGTGCGCCCGTCGCTGCTGCACGCCTGCAACTCCGCCGGCGCGCTCACCATCCCCGAAGCGCGGCTTGACCTGGTGCGAGTCGGTATTGCACTGTATGGATTGAACCCCTCAGCCGAAGTCCCCTGCCCGCCGGATTTCCGTCCGGCGCTGAGCTGGAAGGCGCGCGTGACGCAGGTGAAGCTCCTGCCGCCCGGTCATGGCGTCAGCTACGGTCATGAATACATCACCACCGAGGCCGAGACGGTGGCGGCGGTCAGCGTCGGTTACGCAGATGGTTACCGGCGGGTTCCCCGCGTCAACGAAGTCCTGATTCGCGGCCGGCGTGCGCCGGTGCGCGGGCGCGTCTGCATGGACCAAATCATTGCCGGCGTCAGCCACATCCCCGGCGTACAACCGGGCGATGAAGTGACGCTGATCGGCGTGCAGGGCAAGGCGCGCCTGACCGCCGACGACCTGGCACGCAAGTGGGGGACGATCAACTACGAAGTGACCTGCGGGATCGCGGCGCGCGTGCCGCGAGTTTTCCTCCAATAGACTTTTTGCTTGACTTCGTCTCGGTGAGTGTGTTATTCTGCTCGCGCCGGCGCCGGCCGGACATTCCAGAAAGCAAAGGCGTAATCCAACTGGTTGGCAAGTTCGCTATGAACGTCCGCCTACGAACCACAGCAGATAGCGGTGAAGCGTCCCTTGTCGCCGTGCGCCTGTTGCCGGTGAGTTGACAAAAACCTAGCAACCCCAGGCCGTAGGCGCAGCGACGCTTACGGCTTTTTTTCTTTTCCGTTTGCCGAATTGGGCCGAGGCGTCGGCAGTGTGTGACGTAACGGCCCTCTTCACGTTCAGAGGCTTTATGGACACAAACTTTGCTGTTCAAATGGAGAAAGTTCCGAAGACATTCGGCGGACGGGCTGGACGACCTGAAGCGGCATGGGTGGAACAAGGACTGGAAGAACGCCAAAAGGTAATGGGAGTGAGATTTTGATTTGTGATTGCTGGTTGACAATCGGCAATCAGCAATCCACGATCAGAAATAGACATGATCAAACAAGCTTCGCTCAACGACGCTGTGATCGTCCCGGACGCCCCCACCGGCTTCGTCTGCCGACGCTTCCGGGGCGAGGGCGACTTCCCGCGCCTGACCAAAATCATCAACGCCGTCGCACGCGCCTACGAGCACGAGTTCATCCAGCGCGCCGACGAGCTGGCCAACGACTACGCTCACCTGACGAACTGCGACCTGAGCACCGATTTCGTTTTCGTGGAAACGGTGGATGGGCACGACGCCGCGTACGGTCGTGTGTGGTGGGATCAGGAAATGGACGGCCCATATCGCTATCACATCACCCTCAACGTGCATCCCGACTTCCGCGAGCCGCCTGACCTCGAGCGCGCGCTGCTGGCCTGGGCCGAGGACCGTCTGCGCGCCATCGCCGCCGCGCACCCGGCAGATGCGCCGAAGGTGTTTCAGGTCTGGGTCCCCAGCTCCAATATAGACACGCAGCGCGTTGCCCTTCTAGAAGCTACCGGCTACCGGGCGGTGCGCTGGGGTTACCTGATGCGCCGCGATTTGAGCGAACCGATCGAAGAGCGCACCCTGCCCGCCGGGCTGGAGGTGCGGCCCGTGACGCCCGCCGACTATCGCAAGGTGTGGGAGGCGCACCATGAGGCCTTCCGCGATCACTGGGGCTACCGCGAACCCACCGAGGACGAGTACCAGGGCTGGCTTACCTCGCCCACCTTCGACGCCAGCTTGTGGCAGGTGGCTTTCGCCGGCGATGAAGTCGCCGGCATGGTGCTCAACTTCATCCCACACGACGAGAACGAACAGCTCGGCGTGAAACGCGGCTGGACCGACCCCATCAGCGTGCGGCGCCCCTGGCGTAGAATGGGTCTGGCGAAGGCCCTCCTCCTGCGCAGCCTTCGCCTGCTGCGGGAGCAGGGCATGACTGAGGCCATGCTCGGCGTGGATACGCAGAACCCGCACGGCGCGTTGCAGCTCTACGAGAGCTGCGGCTTCCACCCGGTGAAGCGGAGCACGACGTATCGGAAGGATTTGTGATTCCAGATTCGAGATTGGGGATTTCTGATTGCAAATTGCCGATTGTCGCCCAATCACAAAGCCGCAATCAGAAATCGGCAATGCCATGACGGTAATTAGCGGCAAAGTCCTCAAACTGAACGGCTGGCCGGAGGGGCCACTGATCCGGCTGGCGAAGGACGCGGCGCAGCAGCTGTGGGAGGCGGGCCTCGACCGAGACGCCATCCTCGAGCGGCTGAACGCCGTGCGCGCGAACCCGGCGGCGTTTCAGAACGATGAAGCGGTGGGCGAGCTGGCCCGTGAACTGACGGCGCAACACACCCGGCCTTCAACGCATGAGCGGGATGAATCGTTGCGCGAGCAGCCAGTGAACTATCGGGTGTGGGGACGCGAGTTCATTGACCCGGCCGCGCTGACGCAGATGGACAATGCCGCGCGGCTGCCAGTGAGCGTGGCCGGCGCCCTCATGCCCGACGCCCACGTAGGCTACGGCCTGCCCATCGGCGGGGTGCTCGCCACCGAGGGCGCCGTCATCCCCTATGCCGTCGGCGTGGACATCGCCTGCCGCATGCGGCTGAGCATCTATGACGTCTCGCCCATCGTGCTCGGCCAGAAGCCCGGCCAGTTCGAGAAAGCGCTGCTGCACCAGACGCGCTTCGGCATGGGCGCCAAGTGGGGAAAGAACGAGCGGCCCGACCACCCGGTGCTCGAAGACGAAGCCTGGGATGAGCTGCCGCTGCTGCGCCACCTGCACGACGTCGCCGTCGAGCAGCTCGGCACCAGCGGAACCGGCAACCACTTCGTGGAATGGGGCGAGTTCGAGCTCCAACAGCCGGAGACGCAGCTCGGACTGGCGCCCGGCCGCTATCTGGCGCTGCTCTCGCACAGCGGCTCGCGCGGCGTCGGCTTCAAAATCGCCGAGCACTACTCGCGGCTGGCGATGGAGTTGCATCCCAAGCTGGAGAAGTCCGTGCGCCACCTGGCCTGGCTCGACCTCGACACCGACCCCGGGCGCGAATACTGGCTGGCGATGGAGCTAGCGGGCCGCTTCGCTTCGGCCAACCACGCCGTGATCCATCAGCGCGTGTCGGCGGCGGTAGGTTTGCAGGAAGTAGCCTCGGTGGAGAACCACCACAACTTCGCCTGGGTGGAGACTCTGCCCGACGGCCGGCGCGTCATCGTGCATCGCAAGGGCGCCACCCCCGCCGGGCCGGGCGTGCTCGGCGTCATCCCCGGCAGCATGGGCGACGCCGGCTTTGTGGTGCGCGGGCGCGGCGTGCCCGAGTCGCTCAACTCCGCTGCGCACGGGGCCGGGCGGCAGATGAGCCGCAAGCAGGCCCTCCACACCATCACCAAAAGTGAACGCGACCGTTACCTGCGCGAGCGCGGCATCACCCTGCTCGGCGGCGGGCTGGATGAGTCGCCGCAGGCCTACAAACGCATCGCCGACATCATCGCCGCCCAGAGTGACCTGGTGGACATCGTCGGCAAGTTCACGCCGCGAATCGTGCGCATGGCGGAAGAGCCGGGGGATTGGTGATTGGGGATTGGGGATTGGGGATTGGAGATTGGGGATTGGAGATTGATGACTGATGACTGAATACGCAATACGGAATACGCAATACGCAACACGAAATACAAATATCCCCTACACCCTGACCCTCACGTGATCCACAATCTCGGCGGCTAAATCGTAGCGATTGAACTGCGGCATCAGGTAGGCGCCGCGGATGGCGGGGATGGTCATCAGCTCGTCGAGCAGTTCGCTGGCGATGCGCACACCCTCCTGCGGGGCGGCCTCGCCCGCCCGACGGATTCGCTCCAACAACAGCTCAGGGATGGTGATGCCCGGCACCTCGTTGTGCAGGAAGGTGGCGTGGCGCACGCCGTACAGCGGCAGCACGCCAACGAGGATCGGCAGGTCAAGCATGCCGTACAGGTCTTCATAGCGGCGCAGAAAGTCGCGCGCTACTGCCACGTCATACACCGGCTGGGTCAGCGCGAAGTCTGCGCCGGCCTCCACCTTCTTGCGCAGGTTTTTGATCTCCTTGTCTACATCCGCCGCGCCCAGGTTGAGCGCACAGCCAACGAAGAAGGCCGTCGGCGTGCCGATTTTGTTGCCGGCATGGTCCACGCCCGCGTTGAAGCCCTGCTTGATGAGCTTGATCAGCCCGGAGGGCACCAGGTCGTACTGGTCGTTGGCGGTCGGGTAATCGCCGATGGCCGTCGGGTCGCCCATGGCAGCGAAGATGTTGCGCAGGCCGAGGGCGTGCGCGGCCAGCAGGTCGCCCTGCACGCGCAACAGGTTGCGCCCGCGCGTCGGGAAGTGCAACACCGTCTCCAGTTTGATCTCTTGTTGAATCAGATGAGCAACGGCCCAGGCGCTCATGCGCATGCGGGCCATCGGCGTATCGGCCACGTCAATGGCGTCCGCGCCGGCCTCGGCCAGCAGGCGCGCGCCGGCCAGCAGTCGGTGCGTGTCCACGCCCTTCGGTGGGTCCATCTCCACAGTGACGACGAACTTACCGGCGGCCAGCTTCTGCGCCAGTTGCGTTGCGCCGACCTGTTCTTCGGCAAAGTCGTCCCGCTCAGCGCTGACGGCGAAGACGCGCGGGAGAGTCGCCGGGCGCGGCTGATCGAGCGCGGCGCGCATGGCGGCGATGTGGCCGGGCGTGGTGCCGCAGCAGCCGCCCATCACGCTCACGCCCAGCTCGGCGAAGGCCAGCGCGTACTCGCCGAAGTAGCTTGGGCCGGCGGGGTACATGATGCGGCCCTCGACCTGCTCCGGCCAGCCAGCGTTGGGCTTGACGGCCAGCCGGGCCTGCGGCGCCGCCTGCTTCATCTGGCTGATGATGCGCAGCGCCTGGGCCGGGCCGCCGGAGCAGTTGACGCCCAGCACGTCCACGCCCAGCTCGGCCAGGCGGGCGGCGACCCGGGCCGGCGAGTCACCCAGCAGCGTGCGGTCGTCGCGCGTGAAGGTCATCGTAGCGATGACGGGAAGGTCGGTCACGGCTTTGGCTGCACGCACCGCCTCGGCGATTTCGTTCAGGTCGGTCATCGTCTCGATAAGAAGCGCGTCCACCCCTGACTCCACCAGCGCTTCGATCTGCTCGCGGAAGGCGGCGCCGGCCTGTTCAGGCCGAACGCGGCCATAGGGTGCCAGGCGCACGCCCAACGGGCCGACGTCGCCGGCGATGAGCACATCCTTGAAGGAGGCCGCGACCACGCGCTGCGCCAGCGATACGGCGGCAGCATTGATCTCGCCGACACGCTGCGCCAGGCCATGCCGCTCCAGCTTGAAGCGGTTCGCGCCGAAGGTATTGGTTACGATCATCCGCGCGCCGGCCTCGATGTAGGCGCGGTGAATTTCTGCGACCATCGCCGGCTGCTTCAGGTTCAGTTCATCGAAACAGGTCTCGAAGGACACGCCGCGCGCGTGCAGCATCGTCCCCATCGCGCCGTCGGCCAGTAGCGGGCCGCGTGCCAGGAAGTCGAAGAAGCGGGTTGTCATCACATCCGTCTCACTCGCCCATGATGGCCCGTGGTAGAACGCCACGTGCCGCGTAGAAAACCGGTGATGAGGTTGGCCGCCGGATGGCGCTGCCACAAAACGCCTCGCCGCCGGCGGCAGGGTTTGCACAATCGGCGGCGAGACATGCTATCACGCGGTCAGGAGAGCGTCAATCACACGGCGGTTCCAATACGATAGGTAGGAACCAGCAACACGCTATATCTGCGGCCAAAGCCGAAAGCCCATCTGTTTGAAATGCTGGTCAAAGGTGAACACGTCACGCAGCTTCAACTGCCGCATGACGACGAAGCTGGTGCAGTCGGTGAAGGAGAAACCCCGGTCATCGTACCGCTTGAACAGCTCCCAGGCATCGTTCCATTGTTCCGGGTCAATTCGAATGAAGCGCACGTGGTTGTCTGTGAGCAGCCACTCGCCCCACCACTGGCGCGCATAGGAATGACCTAGGCGCGTCATCAAAAGAGTAAGCGTCTCGTCGAAGATGTAATCCGTGACAAAGAACGTTACCCGCTGCCCGGCCAGGCTCCGAAACGTAGCCTGGGCAACCTTGGAATACTTGTCATTTGCGGCATATACCGCCAGCCAGAAACCGCTATCAGCGAAAATCCTCATCGCGGTTTCTTTC
This sequence comes from Anaerolineales bacterium, assembly GCA_025057205.1. Classification (GTDB taxonomy): domain Bacteria; phylum Chloroflexota; class Anaerolineae; order Anaerolineales; family UBA6663; genus JANWXR01. The sequence goes on from JANWXR010000041.1 coordinate 10,483, forward strand.
GGTTTTTCAGTCTCGCTGTATAAGGACGACGGGCCTTCTCGCGAACGGCGAGCTTAGGCAGCGGCTTCGCCGGTTTAACCTTAGGTGCTCCATAAAGGTAATAGTCATGATGGATAGAGGCATCACCAACGTCACTTTGGGCTGACCCCATCATGCTAAAGATCGGGTTATCCGGATGCAGAATACTGCCGTCATCATCGGCCTCAGCCTGACGCAGATAACTCTCAAGGGCGGCGCGAATCTGCATAGCCAGGGTAACGTCGTGCCGATCGGCCCGTTCACGCAATCGTTGGTAAATCGAGCGTGGCAGATAAACCTGGGTGCGAACCATTGTCTCGGTCATCGTCATCGGCTCCCGCTAGATGTACGCAGTATACATCTGCCCACCGGCAAACGGAAGAGTTTGTCAGCGCGTCAATTCTTTGATGGCCACCTGCAGCGCCGGGTCGTCTTCCGGGCGGGAGAACGAGTCCCAATCACCTTCAACGCGGATGTCGGGCTGAACGCCCGTCAGGCCAAGGTCCGTCCCATCCGGCAGGCGGAAGGAGGCGGTGACCAGCGAAAAGCGTGAGCCGTCCGGCAACTTGATCTCGGTGAGCAATTCAGTGTCGCCGGGTGTTGGCAGGCCAATCACGATGGCACGGCCTGTGGCCTGCAAGGCGCCGGCTAGGATTTCCGCCTGCGCAGCCGTGTCCGGGCCGACTAAGATCACCAGCGGCGCGGTCTGCGAGCCATTGACTTCGATGCCGTCCAGTTGGATGGTCTCGGAGAGCATGCGGGTATAAAACTGGCCGAATTCGCCGTTGCCGAACAACGCCAACAGTCGCAGAAGCGTGTCCGCCTCGATGGCACGCGAGGTGCGCAGGTCTAGGATCAGGCCGGCCGGTTTCCGCGGTTGATTGTCCAGGTCTTGCGCCAGCGTCTCGGCCAGGTCGCTCTCGGCCACGACCGGCAAGCGGTAATAGGCGATGCCGGCCGCATTGAAGAAGGTTCCGCGGAGCACATCGCTTGCCGTGATGGTGTCTCGTGTGATGGTCACATCGCGGCGCTCCTCGCCCGGCGTCTGCACTGTGAGCGTAACGGTGGTGCCTTTGGGGCCGCGAATACGGTTGACGATGGTCTCACGGTCTTCCACGCGGATGGGCTGGCCGTCTACGGCGTAGATGGCGTCGTGCGCTTGAAGGCCGGCGCGTTCGGCAGGCGTGCCTTCGATGACGGCCAGGATGAGGACACGCGGCTCTGGCTCGGCCCGAAAACTCCAGTACACGCCAATGCCGGTAAAGGTGCTGGTGCTTCGAGTTTCGGCTTCGATACGTTCGGCGCGCGAGAGGTAGCGGGCATTGCCCGGCGGAAACTTACCTGCCAGCTCGCGCATGGCCTCAATAAATTCCTGTTCGTCCAGGCCTGCTTCGATGCGAGCACGGTACTCGGCAACGATGGCTTCCCAGTCCAGGCCGTCGAGGTCCTCGCGCAGATACTGCTCGCGCACGGCAGCGTCCACAGCATCCAGCACGCGCAGCTGGCGTGTTACGATATCCGGGATGGCGGGCCGTGTAGCGGTAGGCGTCGCCGCAAAAGGTAAGCGAGCAGTAACCGTGTTGCAGGCCAGTGTTGCGAAGAAAATTACCAATCCAACCCAAAGTAGATACCGCCGGGCCATGTCTCTCTAAATTAAGCGGCGACGGCGGATGCTGCCACCCGCCGTCGCCGTTTCTTTGCGGTGACTCATTCTGCTATCGGCTCCTTGTAAATCTTCAGCTTGCCGATGGGCGCGCCGGTTGCCTTGCAAGCAACCATCTCGACGCGGAACTCGCGCCCGCCGCTCATCCACTTCAAGGCTTCCTGAATGATGCCAACGGCGGTGTGGCAGATGGGTTTGTCGGCGGTGCGATTCCAGCACATCGAGCAGCGTTCCAGCGTATAAATGTAATGGTCGTCGAACTCGTGCGCGTTGCTAATCTGGTCGGTGGTGGCGTTGAAGACCTTGGCAATGGCCGGGACGGCGATCTTCATCTTGGTGCTAAGCGGCAGGACTTTGAAGGCCAAGTCGCCGGCGCCGGCCAGCGCGCCGAAGTTCTTCAGGCCATTGGCAAAGAGCGCACGGCCGGCCCGTTGACACAGGCCGCGCCCACCGCGTGGGCCGTACATTTCCTCCAGCGCCTGGTGGAGCGCGGCAATATCTTCAAAAGCGAACTCTTTGTTTAGATTATCGGGTGGGTAATTATCAATGTAATGCTCGAGCTTGGCCAGGCGCAGAATGGCGTTCAGGCCATTTTTGCCCATGACCTCTTCTAAAGCGGTCAGATAAATTCGCCCCATCTTGTTGGGGTAGTAGTAACCGCTTTTGACTCGTTCTGTGCTCATGTGCTCTCCTTGAAGAAAAGCGTTTCCCAGGGCACCACCCCGCTGGCCTGCGCCAACGAGCGACGGATCGGCCCGGCAAATTCAGGGTAGGCTTCGGCCAGTCCTGCAAGCAGGCCGAAGCACCTGGCAATCATCATGTCGCCAATCATCTTATCGCCATATGGTACCGCAAAATACGGCTGCGGCCAGGCGCCGCGCATCAAGCTGCGGCGGGGGCCGGTGACGGCTAGGAAGTACGGCGGCTCCATCGGCTCCGAATGATACACCAAAGCGCCGTGTCCCATGTCATCAGATACGTCGGCGTGGCGCAGGGTGGAGTCGGCCAGCGCTGCCAGCAGGCGCTCGAGCTTGGACCGGTTGACCTCACTGGTGTGGTGCTCGAACAGGCCGCCAATGCCGGCAGCGTTGAGGCGGAAAGCCAGACGGTGGAAGTTGCCGATGTTGGCGATGAGCGCGCCGCGCTCGCTGTTCACAGCCTTAGCCACCACCGGATCGAGCGTTGCGCCGAGCACTGCCGCCGGCGCGGTATCCATCACCAGCAGCGGGACGTCCACGTCCTGCGCACGGGCGGCGTCCACCACCGCCCGCAGCCGCGTCATGCTGGGCGGCACCTCTTCGGCGCGATGGGCGAAGGCGGAGAGGCAGTCGGCCCGGCGCACCAGCGCATCAAGGTAATCGAAGCGGAACTGACGGTCGGAGTAGCCGGGCGGCGCATTGCCATGGTCGAAGACGCAGACGGCCACCACGTCCACTTCCAGCGGCACGCCGTAGGCGGCGAAGGTTTTGGCGATCAGGGGATAGTCAAAGTCCTTCAATTCCAGCCGGACAATGTCACCGTTAAGGTTGCAGGCTTCGTCCTCGCTGACGAGGCACACACCTATCTCGCGCTGCACATAGTCGAGGTCGTCATTGAAGGTGCGGGCGGCGGACGGAGTGGCATAGAGCACGCTGCTGGCGCGGATGTGATCGCACGTCGCCCACTGGCTGGGGCCGCCGCCCACAAGATGGCCGGTGGGCAAGACCGCGCTCGTGCCATTGGGCGGCGACCTTGAGACGATGATGCACCATCATTGTCAGCGAGGGCAGCCTCAACTTATAGCCATTCTCGATATCGAACGCAAAGATATTGTGATGGGCGTCAAGCCGGAACTTGTATTCGCCAGGCGAAGTTGGGGTCAAAGGCGACGCCGGACTTGAGCACCCCATAAGCCAGACATAAGAGCTTGCGCCTGGCTGCACCGACGACCACCCTCTTGGCTTTGCCGCGAGCGCGCAGACGCTC
>JANWXR010000420.1:0-543 GCA_025057205.1 Anaerolineales bacterium
AGCAGCGCGCCGGCTGCGGCCTGCTGCATCCACTCCAGCGGGATTTGGAGCCGCCCTTGCTTGCCCAGCTCGGCCTGGTAGCTGAGGATGTAGGCGCAGTAGCGCGTCAGCACCTCGGCCTTGAAGGTCTCAATGGACAGGCGGCACTGCTCGAGCGCGGGTGTTACGCGACGCAGGTCGGCCTCGATGCTCCGCAGCGTGGACTGTGCGTAATGCCAGGCTTCGGCCAGCCGCAGGCGATAGGCCTCGGCGGTGCGCGGCCCGGCGAAGAACGGCAGACGCGCCAATGGCCGCGAGAGATCGAGCGTAGCGAAACGCGCCCAGCGTTTCTTGGCCTCGGCCAGATAGTGATGAGCCGTCAAGGTGCTCAGATGTGGCGCTGCGGCTTCCGCCGGTTTGAGCTGTTCCTGCGCAGAGTCCGATCGGGCAAACATTGCGATAGATTGTACCCGCTGTCGGTCAAAATAGATAATTAAGGTTTCTTCAGTGTGCATGCAAAGGTTGTCAGGGAACGTGCCGCCCCTTCGTCCTTCGGCGAGATCG
>JANWXR010000420.1:570-811 GCA_025057205.1 Anaerolineales bacterium
CTGACATGTTTTTGGCGTGCACACTTTCTTCAGCTTTCTACGGTACGCGAAAGCCTGCCAGGAGGATGCTGTCTGTTGCGCCTGCCCGGAGTCGCTCGCCGGTTTCGGCATCGTACAGCCCTACGGTCAGCGCATACTTGCCCGGAGTTAGGTCGAAGGTGTACGGGTCGGCAACTACTTCGTTCTGCTGCCACAACGAAGTGGGGGAGGCGCCGGCGCGTGGTTGTGAGTCCGCCTGCGC
>JANWXR010000421.1 GCA_025057205.1 Anaerolineales bacterium
GACCACCGCCGGCGCGGAGTTGTGCGCTGAGCCAGGCGTTGATCTCGTCCACTGCAGCGCGTGACATTAAACCATGGCCAATACCGGCTTGATTGGAGACGATGACGATGAGCCAATCCGGCGCAGAACGAGCAAACTCTGCTAAAGCTTCAATAGCCCCCGGCAAAGGCACCGCCTCGGCCAACGAACGCACATATCGCGGCCGGTTCTCGATGAGGACCCCATCCCGGTCAAGAAACAAAGCAGGGCGCAGGTCTCTTGCAGACACGCGCGCGATTATAACAGCCGACTCGGCCTACTAGAGCGCGGCTTGAGTTACGGCAAGGCATGCAAAATTCGACTTGTTTTCAGTGAGTTTCTACTACGGAACCGTAAATCCATCAGGAATTCGCTCTAAGCATGAAGGTCTTGGTTACCGGCGGGGCCGGCTTTATCGGCTCCCACACCATTGATCGCCTCCTGGCTCACGGCTACCGCGTGCGTGTGCTCGACTCGCTTGAGCCGCCCGTGCACCGCGATCGCACCAGGCCCGATTATCTGCCCGCCGACGTCGAATTCCTGCAAGGCGACGTGCGCAACCGAGCAGATTGGGAACGCGCGCTGGAAGGCATGGATGCCGTTATTCACCTGGCCGCTTACCAGGACTATTTGCCCGACTTCTCCAAATTTTTCCACGTCAACGCGGTCGGCACGGCGCTGCTATACGAAATCATCGTCGAGAAGCGCCTGCCGATTCAGAAGGTCGTCGTCGCCGCGTCACAAGCCGTATACGGCGAGGGCAAGTATCGGCGCGCCGACGGCACGGTGGTG
>JANWXR010000422.1 GCA_025057205.1 Anaerolineales bacterium
GCTGGGCGTCGTGGGCGTGTTGCGTCCACTCTGCTCCGGGGACTGATGGGAAATAGTTTCGGCTGATCAGCGGCAGGAAGAGGCGCGGGCCGGGGGCCGGCGTGCTCTGCGGGAGGGGGTGGGACCGATCGGGCGCTTGGGATGCGGCCAGGCTTGCGGCGGCGAACAACAGGAGCAGGCTGCTCAGCCCGATTAGCAAGGCTCGGGACAAGACGCGGGATTTCAACATGGCAGACGGACCTCTATTACAAACAAAGTCACACTGAAGGCTCTACTGAAAAAAGCCCATCTGAACCGCGAAGACGCCAAGAACGCGAAGGAAAACGAGGGCGAATCCTTGCGCTCTTCGCCGCGCTCTTCGCGGCTTCGCGGTGAGATCATAGTTTTTTTCAGTGGAGTCATCCGCGACATCTGTGGATTCTTCTCGCTCAGACACCGGCGGCGTCGGGCGCGGGGCTAGGCTGTATCCGTGAAGCGCATCCCGTAATAGCGCAGCAGGAAGACGCGCAGCGCCGTGTGAATGCGGTCATGCGTGAACCGGGTCGTCCGGCTCGGCACGTCCAAGGCTAACGCATCCGGCGGCGTTTGCCAATCGGTAGAATTGACCAGACAAATTAACCTTTCATCCGGGGACGAGAGAGACGGCGCGTTGCCGGTCGAAGGCACAATCACAACGCGATAGGGCCGGTCGCGCCAGCGGAACTTCAGTTCGCGCGGTGATACCTCAATCGCCTTGATCCCCAACTCGCGCCGCAGGCCATACTCGGCGAAATCACGCAGGAGGCGCTCCAGCGCCAGGTCTACCTGCT
>JANWXR010000423.1 GCA_025057205.1 Anaerolineales bacterium
CCTGGAGGGCCGCGCGACGACGGGCAAGTTGCTGCTGATTCCCTGAGCGCGAAGACACGTTTACATCCCGCGCATGGCAGCGTCCGCTTCAACGCTTAGTCTGCATCTTGGCACCTATGCGCAAGACCCCCGCCAAACTCAGGAGAGTCAAAACGCAGTCCGCAACAGTTGGCTAGTGTGCACGCAAAGGTTGTCAGGGAAGGTGCCGCCCCTTCGACTGCCGCTTCGGCTTCGCTCAGCGTCCGCTCAGGGTGCGGCTGACATGTTTTGCGTGCACACAGTTGGCTACGTGACTCTTCCCGATGTCGCCGGCACGGCGTAAAATAGCCGCACCGCAAATCGTCGCCTAACGCTGTTTCTCTCGCCGTCTTCGGATTGCCAAGGCCGAAGAATCGCCTGAGCATTGCCCTGCTAACGGAAGGAGACCTGATGAATCGCGAAGAATTCATCCAAATGATGGCCAACGCCAGGCTGTACGACCTGACTCAGGATTGCAGCATTTTTACGCCCCCCTGGCCGGGTGAAAAGGCGCTGGAGATTCACTTCTTCAAGCGAGTCACCGGCGCTTACGGCGGCGGGCAGGGCGCCAACGGCCAGATTCTAAGCTGGAGCAACACCGTCGGTACACATCTCGTCGGCGAACGGGCCTTTCACTCCGGCGGGCGCGCTATCAGCGACATCCCCCTCAGAGACCTGTGCGGGCCGGGCGTGATCGTAGATATCTCCGACCTCGTGTCCGATTACAGCCTGTACACGCCCGAAATGATTACCAGCCGGGCAACGGTCAAACCGGGCGACATCCTCATCA
>JANWXR010000424.1 GCA_025057205.1 Anaerolineales bacterium
CACGTTACCAATCTATACACAGCACATATTTGGAGCGGATTGCCGAAACCTCAGGGAACTGACGGCTCACTTGCACATCAACCTTGCATGATCTTAGTGGGTCCTTTTGCTGCCTGGACCGGTTTGTATTCTGATGTGATCACCAAACTGCCGGCTGTGGTCACGTTAGGAAGCTACACATTATATGAGACTGGATATTGCCCATAAGCTGCAGCGACGAGCATGGTTGGCCTGCACAAGTGCGCTGCTTTTCGCCTTGTTCAGCCCACCGCCCGGAGTCTACGCTGCAGACCCTTGTACATCACCTAGCAGTCCCATCGTGGCGGCAGGTCATTGTTCAGCACGCGCCAGAAAGGGAAGTCCCGGCGCGCACCAGCCAACGCGGACTATTAAGGACTGGAGTCTGGCAAATCCTGGCTCGGACACAAGATATGGCGGTCAGGCAAAGCAGCAAGCCGCCATATCTGGCACCAAAAATTCCATTTGCCAAAGTCCAGTTAAGGACTTCATGCGGACCATACCGCGCGTTGCGGCGCCACTTCGCTCATCAGGGTCAAGTACTAGACGACAGCGGCACGTGGAGCCGCTGCACAAGCTCAACGAGACGCACCTGATCCCAGAGATCAAGACCCCGGTCGCCGGCCTGTACCTGGCGACGACGGCGCAGATTTATCCGGCCCTCACGAACGGCGAGAGCGTGACGCGGCACGCGCGGCAGGTGGCGGAGCTGCTGACCAACGCTCAACCGGCCACCGGCAGGCGAGAAGCCCTGCCCACTGCTGTCGCGTGAGCAACGAGTCATGACCTC
>JANWXR010000425.1 GCA_025057205.1 Anaerolineales bacterium
GAATCCACAGAGGTCACAGACGGTCACAGAGATTCTCTGCGCGTCTTTGTGCCTTGGCGTAAGATACTCGCCAAAAAATTGAATAGTTATCGCTCAGGGCTAAAGCGCTATACCGCTTACGTCGGCGGCGGCGAGACATGCCACATCGGCGCGGAGAACATACTCCGGTTATTCCCGCCCCTCATCCGGCGCTAACGTGATCAGGAAGGACGGCCTTTGGTGTGCACGCAAAACATGTCAGCTGCACCCTGAGCGGACGCTGAGCGAAGTCGAAGCGGCAGTCGAAGGGGTGGCACGTTCCCTGACAACCTTTGCGTGTACACGGCCCTTGTATAATCTCGCCGTACGACAACCTGCTAAAATTGGGTCATGTTGGCCGGCTTACGCTCCCTGCTCACGTTGCCCTTCTTGCTGCTCCCGTCGCTTGCCTGCGGTTACTCTGTAGTTTTCTCACCGACCGCCACGCCTCAGCCTACGCCTGACCCGCTTGCTGCATACGTGCGCTGGCCGCTCGTTCTACAAGATACCTTCTCCGAGCCGAAGAACGATTGGGAAGTCGGAGACGACATCGAAGGCGAGTATGCCACCGGCCGGCTCAGTGTCCGCAACGGCAAGTATCGCTGGGAGGTCACTGCTATGCAGGCTGTTGTCTGGTGGAGCCTCGCGCTTAAAGACACCTTCACGACAGATTTTTATGCGGTCGTGGAGGCCCGCCACGTGAGCGGCGCGTCCGAGGCCGATTGCGGGCTGATTTTCCGTAATGATGGCGACAACTACTACTATCTCCAGGTCAACGAT
>JANWXR010000426.1 GCA_025057205.1 Anaerolineales bacterium
GAGCTGGACGATTTCCTGAGCCTGGTAAACCGCCTGGTTCGTAACGCCTCGCAAATCGGCAACGGGGGCGATGCCTCCCAATCCTAAGGCCAGGGCTTCGCGCGAACTGCGAGACGCCGTCCGCCGGCGCGCGCGCGGTCGCTGCGAATACTGCCATGCTGAAGAAAGCTGGCAATACGCCGAGTTTACGATGGAGCATGTCACACCCGTTTCAGCCGGCGGACAGACCACCTATGAGAACCTGGCTTTAGAGCAAATTCCTGATTGCTTTACGGTTCCGTAGACTGAAAACAGGTCGAATTTTGCATGCCTTGCCGTAATTCAAGCTGGAAACCGCTCTAAGCAAAAGAAATTGGTAGAAAGGCTTTGGAGATATAGAGGGGAGAAACTTGATTTGGGGGATTTGCGGTGATGAGGAGGAGAAGTGATCGTGTACATGTCTAAAGGACTATCTGTCTGTAAGTACACCGGAGAAACGCAGCCGAGAGCACGCGGAGCCGAGAGAACGTGGAGAGCACACATAGCTTTTGCCTCTACACGCTCTGTAATCCCGATGATGGAACATCTTTCCCGCAGTGCACTCATTTGTTCTAAATACCAAACCTTCATCACCGGAACTGCTGCCTTGTCACTATATCCCTCACCATTGCATCCAGATCACGTTGGCAAACCTTTTCACGCGAGCATGACCCGCAGGCCGTGCTCGCGCAACGCCTGGATCACTTTCTCGTTAGCTTCACTATCTGTAATTAACACATGCACATCGTTAAGTGGAGCGATATGGGTAAATGCAATC
>JANWXR010000427.1 GCA_025057205.1 Anaerolineales bacterium
GTAGATGTAGAAGTTGCCCAGCCGGGCGCGTGCGCCGAATGAGTTCTTCAGTTTGGGAGGCATGGGGGGTTATCCTTTCGAGCCGCACAGGGGCCCTCGAGAATGGGTGGATGCGCGAGCAGCGATCATGCCCTGCGTGTCAATGGCATTATAGCGAGGTGTGCCTCAGTTCACAATGGAGTCGGGTCGCCGGTATGCACGCAAAGGTTGTCAGGGAACGTGCCGCCCCTTCGACTACCGCTTCGCTTCGCTCAGCGTCCGCTCAGGATGCGGCTGACATGTTTTGCGTGCACACAGTCGCCGGGTGTGCACGTAAAAGATGTCGAGGAACATCTTGCCGCCTTTTCGACTATGCAGCGCTCAACATAGCAGCGCACAACAGTCGAGAAACATCCATACTTCCTGGCGAGGCTTCAGGGTCGGAGTGCGGCTGACAGATGTTGCCATTACCACTGCAAGCTCTTCGTTAACAGGTCTACGACTCTCTACCTTACTCACAAACACCGGTTCCTTGTCCCTCCCGACAGCGGGTTTATAATCCCCGCTAACAGCATGAAATTATTGAGCTTCGCAAAAAGAATGGCACAACACTTATACGGAAAGGATTACTTCTCCGCGTGCTTTGCGATCTCAGCAGTGAAGCATCCTTTTTACAGTGGACTAACGGAAAAGCCCAAAAAACAAGGCAAGTTATACATGGGCGCGTTCCGTTCCTTATGCGAAATTCAATCAGCCGGCAGACATCAGCTCCATGTCCGTCATTGACGACATCAAGGCCCGTATTGATACAGTCGA
>JANWXR010000428.1 GCA_025057205.1 Anaerolineales bacterium
TCCCTGCTTCCGCCAACGCCAAATGAAGTGCGTCAAGCGGCTGAATGCCAAACTGTAAAAACTCTGCCGCCCGACTTTTCTCTTTCTCGGTTACTTCGATAACTGCGTTTGCTTTCGCCAGAACTGCCAGCGTATGTTCCCTACGAACCGATAAACTGCCCTGCTCGCCTTCATAAAGCAGTGCTTCTGAAGATAGAATTTCTGCTTGACCGCTATCACAATACGCTATCAGCCCTAAAATGGCTTCTGATTCAAGAACTATCCGAACCTGATTCGGCGTATCCAGTGGTCTTTGAATGGCGCAAAGGTCAAGATATATTTTCACGCTGTAATTTTAGCACCTTTTAGCGCGGACGTTACCCGCCCAACGGCTTGCGCTTCACCTGCGCCGCGAAGCGCAGCGGAGCGGCGTCAGGTGCAAGCGCTTGTTGGGCGCACTTTTCAAAATCCACCTATCCCTTCCATCCTCGCTCTATTTTCTATCCATGAAAAGAAAATCCAGCCAAGTATTGGAAACAAAATACCCATTGTTATTACCAAGGCAATCTCTGTTGGCAAAGAAAGTAGCGTTTTGCTTCCAAATAGAACTCCTCTCAAAGCATCCACACCGTATGTAAATGGAAACAAACATGCAATAGCGCGAAGTGGCACTGGCAAGTAGGTAATTGGAAAGAGTATTCCTCCTAGTAAAGGCGCGGCATTCCCCAGCATGCTTATGATCGATTCTGCATCTTTGAATTTAAGTGTCAGACCAACTAGCACAAAACCAAAACCGTAAGCCGCTAACACTGAGAA
>JANWXR010000429.1 GCA_025057205.1 Anaerolineales bacterium
ACATCGCCCTCGTTCACCATGGCCAGATGCAGGTTGAATATGCCCTCCTTCGAGCCGATCAGGCCAAGCACTTCGCTCTCGGCGTCAAGCTCCACGCCGAAGCGGCGGCCATACCACGCAGCCCAGGCGGCGCGGTAGTCGGGGTTGCCGGCGTAGTTCTGGTAGCCGTGGTTGTTCGGGTTGCGGGCGGACTCTTCCAGCGCAGCGATGATGTGCGGCGCGGGCGGCAGGTCGGGCGAGCCGGCGTCCAGGCGGATGACGTCACGGCCCTGCGCCTTCAGCTCGGCCACGCGCTGATTAAGCCGCTGGAAAAAATAGACGGGCAGGCGCTGCATTCGGGAGGCGGGGGAGAAGGGCATGTTGGATTGCAGATTGGGGAGTGGAGATTGAAGATTGGAGATTGAAGACTGAAGACTGAAGACTGATGATTGCTGAATGCCGACGACCGGCATCATAGCGGAGGTGGGGAAAAGCGGAAAGGGCGCAGCTTTAGGTGACTGTCACCGGGCAGCCGGTAACTCCAACCATCGGGCGCTGATTGCCCGGTGACAGTCACTTGCAAGGCGAAGCGTGTAGAATTCCCTCCACAAAGCCACCTAGAGGCCCGCAAGCCCAAAGACGAAGCGTTGAAGCACGGACGTCGCCGCTTTGAGAGTCCACGAATAGGCACGAATGAGCGCGAATGAGCACGAAGCATTCGCGAAAATTCGCGTCCATTCGCGGCTGAAGAGCGCAGTCCGTGACAGCCCAGAATCCAAAGTCGGCTACAATGCGCCGCGTCCGGGATGCGCCGGA
>JANWXR010000042.1 GCA_025057205.1 Anaerolineales bacterium
CCACCACCAATATCGCCCCATCCATCTGCGCCGCACCCTTGATCATGTTCTTGATGTAGTCCCGGTGCCCAGGACAGTCCACGTGCGCATAGTGCCGCTTGTCCGTCTGGTACTCCACGTGCGCAATGTTGATCGTGATCCCGCGCGCCTTCTCCTCCGGCGCACTGTCAATCTGATCATACGCCCGATACTCCGCCAGCTTCTTCAGCGCCAGCACCTTCGTGATCGCCGCCGTCAGCGTCGTCTTCCCATGATCTATGTGACCAATCGTCCCCACATTCAAATGCGGCTTGCTCCGATCAAATTTCTCCTTGGACATGCTGTTCTCTCCAAAACTCAGGAGGAAAGCGGCGAATATAGCACGCTGCTTTCCAAAGTTTACTTATCCTTATCTTTTCGGTTGATGCCTCTCAGCACCTCTTCCGCTAGGTTAGCCGGCAGTTGCTGATAATGATGAAACTCCATGGTGTACATCCCGCGCCCCTGGGTCTTGGAGCGCAGATCGGTGGCATAACCGAACATGGTAGCCAGCGGCACCATCGCCCTGATGACCTGAGAGTTACCGCGTGCTTCGACACCCTCGATGGCCGCTCGCCGCGAGGACAAGTCGCCGAGCACGTCGCCCATGTATTCTTCCGGGACGATCACTTCGACGCGCATCACCGGTTCCTGCAACACCGGGGCGCCTTTCTGCATGGCCTCTTTGAAGGCCATGGACGCCGCGATTTTGAACGCCATTTCGCTCGAGTCTACCTCGTGCGAAGAGCCATCGAACAGCGTCACCTTCACATCCACTACCGGATAGCCACCAATCACGCCGCTTTCTGCGGCTTCACGGATACCTTTTTCAATCGGCGAGATATATTCCTTCGGAATAGCGCCGCCGACAATTTTGTTCTCAAACACCACGCCGGAACCCGGCTCGCCCGGCTCCATAGAGATTACGACATGACCATACTGGCCGCGCCCGCCGGTCTGTTTGGCATATTTCAGGTCAACCTTCGGAACAGGCCGAGTGATGGACTCTCGGTAGGCAACACGCGGACGCCCAACGTTGGCCTGCACCCGATACTCCCGCAGCATGCGATCGAGCAGCACCTCCAGGTGCAATTCGCCCATGCCGGCGATGATGGTCTGGCCGGTCGCCTCATCGGTGCGCACGTGAAAAGTCGGGTCCTCTTCCGCAAGCTTCCGCAGCGCTTCGCTCATCTTTTCCTGGTCGGCGTTGGTCTTTGGCTCGACGGCCAGTTCAATCACCGGATCGGGAAAGCTGATGGACTCCAACACCACAGGGTTGTTCACATCGCTGAGCGTCTCACCGGTGAAGGTGTCTTTGAGCGCCAGGACGGCGGCGATATCTCCCGCGCTCACCGACTCGATTTCTTCGCGCCGATCGGCGTACATGCGGATCAGGCGGCTGATCCGCTCGCGCTTGTTCTTAGTAGAGTTAAGCACGGTGGAGCCGGCGGTCAACGTGCCGGAATAAACGCGAAAGTAGGCCAGCCGGCCAACGAACGGATCCGAGACAATCTTGAAGACAAGCGCGGCCAGCGGGCCGTTCGGGTCGGTCCGGCGTTCCACCAGAGCATCTGTTTTAGGATCAATCGCTTTCACCGGCGGAATGTCCAGCGGCGAAGGCAGATAATCCACCACGGCGTCGAGCACCGGCTGCACACCCTTGTTCTTTAGGGCTGCGCCGCAAAACACCGGGTTGCACTTGCCCAACAGCGTGGCCCGGCGCAGCCCCTGGCGCAGCTCGTCCACCGAGATTTCCTCACCCTCCAGATACTTCTCGGTCAAGTGGTCATCCAGCTCGGCTACGGCCTCAACCATCTTGGCTCGCGCCTCAGCAGCAGCCTCTTTCAACTCCGCAGGAATCTCACAGCGTTCCATCCTGCGGCCTGTGTCGTCGAGCCAGTAAATCGCCACATTCTCCAGCAGGTCAATGACGCCCTGGAAGGAGGCCTCCTGACCGATCGGTAACTGCACCGGGATCGGGTTCGCGCCGAGCCGGTCCCGGATGGATTGCACCGAGCGCTCAAAGCTGGCGCCGACCCGGTCCATCTTGTTGATGAAACAGATACGCGGCACGCCGTACCGGTCGGCCTGACGCCACACCGTTTCGGACTGTGGCTCGACGCCCTGCACCGCATCAAAGACGACCACGCCGCCGTCGAGCACGCGCAGACAGCGCTGCACTTCGGCGGTGAAATCAATGTGACCGGGCGTATCAATCAGGTTGATTTTGTGGCCGCGCCACTCCGCCGTCACCGCCGCCGAGACGATGGTAATCCCACGCTCGCGCTCCTGCTCCATCCAGTCCGTGACAGTCGTGCCCTCGTCAACGGAGCCGATCCGGTGAGTTTTGCCGGTATAAAAGAGAACGCGCTCGGTGGTTGTCGTTTTGCCCGCGTCAATATGGGCGATGATGCCGATATTGCGAACGCGCTCGAGGGGATAGGCGGTCGTCATGGCAGGCAGGTCAGAGTTACGCGCGCGGTTGTCAGCCGCTGCGCGGGGTCACCCGGGCAACTCAGAGCCTGACAACCGACGTGTCGTCAAAAAGCCGCAGAGAGATTTACCATCGATAATGTGCAAAGGCCCGGTTGGCTTCGGCCATTTTGTGAGTCTCTTCACGCTTCTTGATGGCCGCCCCGGTATTGTTGGCAGCATCCAGCAATTCGCCAGCCAGCTTCTCGGCCATAGACTTGCCGCTACGTGCCCGCGCCGCCTGAATAATCCAGCGCATCGCCAAGCTCAGCCGCCGCTCTGGGCCAACTTCAACCGGCACCTGGTAGGTCGCACCACCTACGCGCCGCGGCTTGACTTCAATCTGCGGCCCAACGTTCTTCAACGCGCTCTCGAAAACCTCCATCGGTTCCTTCTTGGCGCGCTCGGCGGCCAGCTCCAGCGCCTGGTACATGATGCGCACGGCGACGCTGCGCTTGCCATTCCGCATCATCCGGTTCACAAAAGCGGCAACCAACGGGCTGTTGTAACGGAGGTCCGGAGGCGTTGGGCGCCGCGTGGGGGTGTAACGTCGTGGCATATCGCGAGTCCTAGACTGGCCTTACTTGCTTTTTGCCGGCGCCGCCGCTCCCGCTTTGGGACGCTTGTTGCCGTACTTCGAGCGTCCCTGCCGGCGCTTTTCGACGCCTGTCGTATCGAGGGTGCCGCGCACAATATGGTAACGTACGCCGGGCAGGTCCTTGACGCGCCCGCCGCGCACCAGAACCACCGAGTGCTCCTGCAGCGTGTGCCCTTCACCGGGGATATACGCGGTAACTTCCAGGCCGTTCGAAAGCCGCACACGGGCCACCTTACGCAGGGCCGAGTTCGGCTTCTTCGGCGTTTGGGTGCGCACAACGGTACACACGCCGCGCTTTTGCGGCGAGCCTTTAGGCTGCTCAATGCGGCGCTGCTTCTTGGTGTTCAACAAGAATTGCAATGCCGGAGATTTGCTCTTGCTCTTCTTCTCTTTACGTCCTTTGCGAACTAACTGATTAATCGTCGGCACACTCGCTCTCCGAGACTCTGGCTGTTCGCTGGCAGTAAGGGAGGCCATCGTATGGCGCGACGATGGCCTCGCCTTACCTTACCCCGATATGCACTCGCGCTTGGCGTAAGCCGCAGCGCTATGGTGTGGTTTTCGTCACAGGGCGCAAAGTTTACCTTACGTTTGTTCACTCGTCAAGCAAAATTTTCGTCCTGCGTCCGTCGGCCCGAATGCCCAAGGCTACAGGCTCCGCCGGGCAGACTCTACTCGTCATAGAGGCTGAACAATCCAACGCCCGGCTTGGGTGTTCGGCTCTTTTCCTCATCCTTACCAAACCGAATGACCTCACCGTTGTCCTGTATCGCCTCCACCACCAAGCCCAAACTCTGCAATTCCTTGACGAGCACTCGGAAGGAGGCTGGGATCCCCGGCTCCTCGATTGGCTCTCCCTTGATGATGGATTCATAGGTCTTGACGCGACCCTGAACATCGTCAGATTTGACGGTGAGCATTTCCTGCAGCGTGTGGGCCGCGCCATACGCCTCCAGCGCCCAGACTTCCATTTCGCCGAAACGCTGACCGCCGAACTGTGCCTTGCCGCCCAGCGGCTGCTGGGTGACGAGCGAATACGGGCCGGTCGAGCGGGCATGCACCTTATCCTCAACCAGGTGCGCCAGCTTGAGCATGTGGATGACGCCAACCGTGACCGGCTGATCGAAACGTTGGCCGGTCTTGCCATCGAACAGAATCTGCTTGCCGAGGATGGGCAGCGGTTCCCCAATCTCTAGCGACAGGCGGTCCGCAAGCTGACGCAATTCTGCTCCGTGTAGGTTCTTTGCCTGATGGCCATGACTCTCTAGCCATACCCTGAGACAGGTGTCAATCGCCACAGCCGTTGAGCTTTTGTGACCATTCGCCGCCGTCGTCTCTTCGAACGCCATGATGCTGTCCGGCTCATAGCCACGTTCGCGCAGCCATTCGCGCACGGTGGCCCGGCGAGCATAAATCTCATTCGTTGCCAGCAAGCTCTGATTGTATTTCTTCCCACGCAACCACTGCGCCAGATACAGACGGCGCACCTCGGCATCGTCTTCAATGCTCTCCGGATCGTAATCCTGCTGTTTGATCCATTTCCAGGCGAGATCGGTGACTTCACGCCAGGCATGGTCGATCAGCCAAGCACGTGCCAGTTCGGCCTCAATCTCTTCTTCGGTCGCGCCATCGAAGACCGGAGTGATGGCGCGAAAACCGAGGCGGTCTGCCGCCCAGCCCAAGTGCGTCTCCAGGATTTGGCCAATGTTCATGCGGCCCGGCACGCCCAGCGGGTTCAAGATGATGTCAATCGGCGTGCCGTCGGCCAAGAATGGCATATCGGCGATCGGCACGACTTTGGAGATTACGCCTTTGTTCCCGTGCCGGCCTGCCATCTTGTCGCCCTCCGTAATCTTGCGGCGCTGCGCCACGGAAACGCGCACCATCTTCTCAACGCCGGCAGGCAAGTCGCGGTGCTCATCGCGTGTGAAGACGCGCACGTCAATCACCTTGCCGCGTTCACCGTGCGGCAGACGAAGTGATGAGTCTTTCACCTCGCGAGCCTTCTCGCCAAAGATTGCCCGCAGCAATTTCTCTTCGGGAGTCAGCTCCTTCTCGCCCTTCGGTGTGATTTTGCCCACCAGGATATCGTTCGGCCCAACCTCGGCGCCGATACGGATGATGCCATGTTCGTCCAGGTCCTTCAGAGCTTCCTCACCAACGTTGGGGATGTCGTATGTAATCTCTTCCGGCCCGAGGCGGGTGTCGCGTGCCTCCACTTCGTGCTTTTCGATGTGGATAGAAGTGAATTTGTCTTCGCGCACCAGCCGTTCCGAGATCAGGATGGCATCTTCATAGTTGCCACCCTCCCAAGATAAAAAGGCGACGAGCACATTGTGACCGAGAGCGATCTCGCCATGATTGGTGGAAGACGAGTCGGCGATAACATCGCCTTTCTTGACGCGCTGACCCTTGACCACGGAGGGCCGCTGGTCAATGCAGGTGCTCTGATTCGAGCGCTGGTATTTGCGCAGGCGATAGGTGTGTTTCTTGTTGCCGCTCTGGATGATGATTTCTCTGCCCGTCACCGAGATAATTTCGCCGTCTTCTTCAGCCGTCAATACCTGACCAGAGTCCAGAGCCGCTTGCTTCTCCATACCGGTCGAGACGATGGGTATATCAGGACGCAGCAGCGGCACGGCCTGACGCTGCATGTTCGAGCCCATCAGCGCACGATTGGCATCATCGTGCTCCAGGAAAGGGATCAGGGCGGCGCTGATTCCGACGATCTGGCGCGGCGCAACGTCCATATAGTCAATCCGCTCCGGCGGCGCGAAGAGGAACTTGCCCGCGTGTCGGCAGGATGGACGGGCGCGGATGAACTCCATATGCTCATTCAGCGGAGTCGTCGCCTGAGCGATGGTATAGCGATCCTCGACATCAGCCGAGAGGTAGTGGATTTCATCAGAGACAAACGGAACGACCGGCACGTCACGACCAAGCTTCGCCAGTTTCCGCGCCAGTTCCTTCGTAATCTCTTCGCCTTCAGCAGCCAGTGTTTCACCGGTCTTCGGGTCGGTGATGGCCTCGCGGAGCCGCCGGCCAATCAGACGTTTGTCGTCCGCAGGCAGCTCCTTCACCACCTTGCGATAGGGCGTCTCAATGAAGCCAAAAGCATTGACCTTAGCATACGACCCCAGGCGGCCAATTAGGCCGATGTTCGGACCCTCCGGCGTCTCGATTGGGCAGATGCGGCCGTAATGGGAGTGATGGACGTCGCGCACGTCGAAGCCGGCGCGCTCACGGCGCAGACCGCCCGGCCCCAGCGCCGACAAGGTGCGCTTGTGCGTCAACTCGGCCAGTGGATTGGTCTGCTCCATAAACTGTGAGAGCTGGCTGGAGCCGAAGAACTCGCGGATGGAGGCGACGATGGGCCGGATATTGATCAGAGTCAGCGGCGTGATGTTATCGCTCTCGCGAATAGACATGCGCTCCTTGACCACACGCTCCATGCGGCGCAGGCCCACACGCATCTTGTTTTGAATCAATTCACCGACGGTCTTGACGCGCCGGTTGCCCAGATGGTCAATGTCATCCGTGGCCTGCACGCCATTGTTGATGTTGATCATCCGCTTGATGACGTTGACGACGTCGAAGGCGGTGATGGTGGTGTGGCTCAGCGGCACCAGCTCCATCTGGCCCAGCTTCTGGTTGAGCTTGTAGCGCCCAACCCGTTCCAGGTCGTAGCGGCGCGGGTCAAACAACTGTTGATACAGGAACTCACGAGCATTGTCTAGCGTGGGCGGGTCACCCGGGCGCATGCGCTTGTAGAATTCAATCAACGCCTCTTGGGCCACAGTGCGCTTCTCGCGCGTGGTCTCCCCCCAGGTCGGTTCTTGGCGCAAAGTCGCCGGGATGTAGAGGTGGTCGGGGTTGTTGTCTACGTCCTTGAACAGCTCCAGAAGCTCCTCCTCAGTCCCCTCCTTAATTGGCGAATTGGGTAAACCGTCGCTGACGGCTGCCATGGCGCGGAGCAGGATGGTGACCGGGATGGTGCGCTTGCGATTGAACTTGAGCGTGATGTAATCGCTCTTGCGCGTCTCGAACTCCATCCAGGCGCCACGGTCTGGGATCAGCTTTGCCATTGCCAAGGTCCGGCCTGAGGCACGATCATCTTCGCCTTCAAAATAAACGCCTGGCGAACGGATCAACTGTGAGACGACCACCCGTTCCGTGCCATTGATGATGAAGGTGCCCTTCTCCGTCATCAGAGGGAAATCGCCCAGAAAGATATCGTTCTTAATAGGGCTAGGAACTTCGCTCCCGGTCAACAGAACGGATACGTATAACGGCGCAGAATAGGTCAAGTCACGTTCAACACATTCATCCAGACCATACTTTGGCTCGTCGAACCAGTACTTGAGATGAAACCCCATAGCCTCGACGCGCTTGCAGGGAAACCACAGCTGCATCCCGCCGCTGAACGACTCGATAGGCGAGATTTCATCAAAGAGTTCAGCCAGACCTTCCCTACGGAACCAATCGAACGACTCAAGTTGAACTTCGATCAATGACGGCAGAGTGAGAACATCTTTGATGCGCGCGTAGGATTTGCTTCCGAGATAGGACATTCGGCCGCTCCTGTAAAATCTAGCCAAGTTGGCAGACCAGCGTAAGGGGCGTTTTACCTGCTATATCGCGGGGCAAGACCCGGTAAGAAATCGAACTAATATTATAGTCCTGTTAGGGGAATAACGTCAAATGTGATTGTCTAGGGTGTGCACGCAAAAGATGCCAGAAGAACGACATAACCAGCGCATTGCCAGCTTGTTGTAGCGCCGAATTTGGCAATTCGCTGACAACCTTTGCGTGCACACTAGACACGCTTCACAATAAGCATGACCCGCCACATATTGCCACGTGACAGTTTTTGATAGCCACAACATCCGTACTTGTGGCGGTTGTACTCTATTGTGAAGTTTATCTACTGGCTAGGGAGTGTACATGCAAAGGCTACCAGGAAACTGGCCGCCCCTTTGAGTACGGCTCGCAAAAGCAGCGGGATGCACGTCTGAAATAGTGAGCTATCAAGTTGCATAACCGATGTCCGTTTTCTTGCACGGTAATCGCAGGGTGCTTTGTACGATCAGACGCACGATCACGCAGGTGGATCTTGCTTTGTCACGCAACAACGATTTCTGATGGCCATCGTCGTAGGAAACGCCCATTTTCGCGGCTTTTTCGCTAAAGGCTATGCTAAGAACCTCACTATTTGAGATTTTTACATCCCAACCTAATTATGCCAAGCTCCCTGAGCAGCAGCACTATTTTTATGGGTAACGGAATCAGCGATGCTGTTTGATTATACGCTGGCGGATTGCGCGGATGACTGCCAGCGGATGCAAGCGGATGTCTGTCAACGGATACATTAACGGATGAACGGATTGAAACGGATAGGGCTGGTCATGCGCTGCGCCGGTCTGGTGGCAAGGGCAACGGATGCAAGCGGATGTCTGTCAACGGATGCAATAACGGATGAACGGATTGAAACGGATAGGCCTGGTCATGCGCCGCGCCGGTCGGGTGGCAAGGGCAACGGATGCAAGCGGATGTCTGTCAACGGATACATTAACGGATGAACGGATTGAAGCGGATAGGGCTGGTCATGCGCCGCGCCGGTCTGGTGGCAAGGGCAGCGAATTGATGCGGCCGCATCCGTTGTCATCCGCTCATCCGTTTGCCTATCCGTTGACAGCTCGCGCGGATGACTGCCAACGGATGTAGTAACCAATGGTGCTAGTTTGATAGGAGTTGCGCAGTTGCACCCGTGCCTCCACATATGTGGCGGTCATGCCCGCCGAAAGTCCGTCAGATATGGCGACAACCCCGCCAACTGTGTAAGTCCTAATCTGAAATGCACCCTTTTGCAAGAGCAGCTCGCTATAATCGCAAGCGCATGATCGCCGGAGTCCATCTTCGCGTCAACACGCTGGTCAACACCATTCAGGACTGCGCCGCCCGCTTGCAGGCGGCTGGTTTTGCCGTGCAGCCGCTGGACTGGTGCCCGGAAGCCCTGACGGTCACCGGCGCGACGGCGCGAAATCTGACCGGCCTGCCCGACTATGAGCGCGGCGCTTTCTTCATTCAGAACCACGCCAGCCTGTTGCCGGTGCTCGCGCTCGACCCGCAGCCCGGCGAGAAGGTGCTCGACCTGTGCGCTGCGCCCGGCGGCAAGACCACGCACATCGCTGCCCGGATGCAGAACCGGGGTGAGATCGTCGCCAACGACCTCAGCCGGCAGCGCGTGTACCGGCTGGCGAACGTGCTCCGTCAGTTCGGCGTGACCTGCGCCCGAACGACGCGGATGCCCGGCCACCTGCTGTGGCAGCGCTACCCGGACTACTTCGACCGGGCGCTGGTGGACGCCCCCTGCTCCATGCGCGGCACCGCAGATCCATCCTCGAGCAGCGTGAGGTCGCTCGCCAAGCAGCAGCGCTTCCTGCTCAAGTCCGCACTCTCGGCCACTAGGCCGGGCGGTGTGATTGTTTACAGCACCTGCACCACCACGGTGGAAGAGAACGAGGCTGTGCTCGCCTGGCTACTGGAGAAGCAGCCCGGCTTGGCGGTCGTCGAGCCGTTCGACGTGCCGGGCGCGCCGCTCGCTCCGGCGCTGACGCACGACGCCCGAGGCCGGCCCTTTCCGGAAGGCATCGCTCATGCCCGGCGCGTGCCGCCAAGTGAGATGCTGGAGGGATTCTTCATCGCGCGGCTGCGCAAGGCAACTGCGGATTAATCCCACAGCACGCCTCAGCCACCTTGATTTATCCGCAGATTTTCGCAGAGAAAATCTGTGACCCTCTGCGAAATCTGTGGACTCCTCAACAAAAGCAAAGCGCCGCCCGGTCTCTCCCGCGCGGCGCATCAACTACTTTCTACTTGCCACCTCTACTCACTTCATCGCTTCCATCAGCTTCTCCAGCGATTCGCGCGAGGGGCGGAGCTGCGACTGTGGCAGGAACGCCAGCGGCGTATCCACCAGGTTCGCCAGTTCGGCCAGGCTGGGCCGCTCGGTGTTGATGTAGATGAGGCCGGTGATGAACTGCTGCTTATCACGCGCCTCCTGCAGCAAGCGCATGGCGGCGTATTTGTCGGTCGGGTCATGCTGGCCTTCGGCCAACTTCCTCAGCACAATCCGCGAGCCGTCGTGCAGTTCTACTTCAAGCGTCTCGCCCTCGACCTGGTCAATCACAATCTCCTCCTGGGGCATGACGAAGGAGAAGTCGTTAATCCGCTCGTCGTGGGTCTTGCCCCAGTAGTAGCTCTTGGTCGAGTCGTCCCTGTCGTTGAAGGTCACACATGGGCTGATGATGTCAAGCACGGCGGTGCCGCGATAGTTGAGCGCTGCCTTGATCAGGGAAATAACGTGTTTAGGGTCACCGGCAAAGGAGCGGGCCACAAAGCCACACTCGGCAGTGATGGCCTCCAGGCACAGGTCAATAGGCGGGAGTTCGTTCCTGCCGGCGTGCTTCAGCTCCTGGCCGATGTCGGCAGTAGCGGAGAATTGTCCTTTAGTCAGGCCATATACACCGTTGTTCTCGATGATGTAGACCATGCGCACGTTGCGGCGCAGCATGTGCTTGAACTGGCCCAGGCCGATGGAGCCGGTGTCGCCGTCGCCGCTGACGCCGATGCCGTACAGGGTTCTGTTCACGGTCAACGCACCGGTGGCCACCGACGGCATGCGCCCGTGCAGAGTGTTGATTCCGAAGGAGCGGCCCAGAAAGTAGGCCGGGCTTTTGCTCGAACAGCCGATGCCACTGAGCTTGATCACCTGCTCCTGGCGCAGACCCAGCTCCCAGACGGCATCTATGATTTTGTCGGAGATAGAGTTGTGGCCACAGCCGGCACACAGCGTGGACGGCAAGCCCTTGTATTCGGCCTTGGGCAGGCCGAGGGAATTCAGATTTTTGGCGGGTGCAGCGGCAGTCATTTGGAACCTTCCTTCTCAGCTTCAGCCTGTTCAGCCTGCAGAACGTGGGACGTCACCCAGCGCGCGGTCAGCGGCAGGCCATCGCTCCAGTTGGCTGCACGCAGGCGCACTTCTAGCTCACCGCCCACATGCAGGCGCAAGAGTTGATACATCTGAGCGTCGGTGTTCAGTTCGACCACATACACACGGTCGTGAGCAGCAACAAAGTCCTTGATGGAGTCGGCCAGCGGCAGAGCGCGGATGCGCAGGTAGGAGGTCTTAATCTGGTGGTGGTGCTCCAAGCGCCAGCGCGCCTCCTCTACCGCCGGGTCGGCGGAGCCATAGGAGATGAAGGCGATGCGTGCGCCTTCCACTTCCTGCACAACCGGCTGCGGCACAATCTTGCGCGCCGTCTCGAACTTGCGGCCTAGGCGGGCCATGTTCTTCACCCAATCGTCCGGGCGTTCCGAGTAACCGGCCTTCTCGTTATGGCCGGTGCCGCGCGTGAAGTAAGCGGCCAGCGGATGGGGCGTGCCGGGCAGGGTGCGATAGGGGATGCCGTCGCCGTCCACATCTTTGTAGCGCGCAAAGCTGCCCAGCTCGTCGAGCTGCTTGGCATCCAGCACTTTGCCGCGGTCCATCGGCTGCTCAGGATACTCAAACGGTGGGCTCATCCACTGGTTCATGCCGATGTCTAGGTCGCTGAGCACGAAGACCGGCGTTTGCAGGCGCTCGGCCAGGTCGAAAGCCTTCCAGCCGAACTCGAAGCACTCGGCCGGATGGGCCGGCAGGAGGCAGACGTGCTTGCAATCGCCGTGGCCGAGGTAGTACACCTTGAGCACGTCGCCCTGCGAGACGCGCGTGGGCAGGCCAGTGCTCGGCCCCATGCGCTGGATGTCCCAGATGACGGCGGGGATTTCGGCGTAGTATCCGAAGCCGGCGAACTCCGCCATGAGCGAGATACCCGGCCCGGAAGTGGAGGTCATGGCGCGTGCGCCCGCCCAGCCGGCGCCGATGACCATGCCCAGCGCAGCCAGCTCATCCTCGGCCTGAATAATGGCGTAAGTTGCCTTGCCATCGGGTCCGGTACGCAGGCGGGGGGCATACGCAGTGAGCGCGTCGGCCAGGCTGGTGGCCGGGGTGATGGGATACCAGGCAGCGAACGTGAACCCGCCGTAAATTGCGCCGAGCGCAGCAGCAGTGTTGCCGTCAATCATGATCAAGCCATCGGTTTTGTTCATCCGCTCGACCCTGAACGGGTCGGTCTTGGTCAGGTTCTGCGCCGCCCACTCGGCCGAAGCGCGAATAATCTGCATGTTGCTCTGAACCGGCTTGGGTTTGTGTTTGAAGTGAAAATTAAGCGCACTCTCCAGCTCCTCCAGGCTGATGCCGAGCAGATGCGCCAGCACACCGACGTAGACCATGTTGGCGGCATAGCTGCGCAACCGGGCATCCTTCTCGTATTTCGTCGAGATGGCCTTGGCCGGTACGGGATAGTGCGAAAGGTCCTTGCGGTTCAAATCCAACTTAATGTCGTCGGCATAAAGAAAGACGCCACCGGACTCGACATGCTGGTAGTCTTCGATAGCCGTGGCTGGGTTCATGGCAACGACGATTTCGGAACGCGGTCGGCGCGCAGTGAAGCCATCGGCGCTGAGGCGGATGGTGTACCAAGTAGGTAGGCCTTGGATGTTGGAAGGGAACAGGTTTTTACCGCTGACCGGGATACCCATCTTGAACAGCGCCCGCAGCAGAACGGTGTTTGCCGTCTGGCTGCCGGAGCCGTTCTTGGTGGCCACCATGATGGCGAACGTATTCACCATCGGCGGCCGTTCGGCGGTGGGTTGAACCACCTGCAAGTCACTTACTGCCATGTTTGTTTCTCCTCGATTGCAGAGCCGGGAGTCGAGGGCGTCAGCTCCGGCGCCCGGCCCCAACGGAAACAGACTCAGCCGATAGACGCCATCCGCTCCGGGGTCAACAGACCGTCGGCGGGTGGCCAGCGATGAGAAAGCAAATTAGTGTGTTCGACGAGCAGACGATGGCCAAGCTCCACGTCGCCGGCCACGATCGCCTCGACGATGCGCGCATGGTAATCCCAGACTTCCTGCAGATAGCCGTAGTCCGAGTAGCGACTGAGGCCGATGGCCTCATACGCATCCCAGTACGCCTCAAGCAGACCCAGCACAAATGGATTTTCGAGCCGCTTGAAGATGGTGAGATGCAGGTCACGGTGTTCGGCGTGAGGGATCTGGATGGGGCGCCCGTTGAGTTTGGCACGCGCACGCTCGATCAGGGCACGCAGATGGGCATGGTCGTCCGGCGTCAGGCGGGCTACGGCTTCATGCCAGAACGCAGCTTCCAGATGGTTGCGCAGCGCACTGAATTGTTCGAACTCGGCGCTGCGACTGGCGAGGGCATACATCAGGCTGGTGCGCACAGCGGGTGCAAAGCTGTAATTCAATAGCCGGATGCCGATCTTGGGCCGCACTTCCACCAGGCCCAGCGCACGCGCCACTTCCAACTGTTCGCGCAGCTTGCCAACGCTGACGCCCAACTCCTGGCCCAACTCCTCTGTGGACGGTAGCTTGTTCTCGCGCAGATTTTGGTGCTTGGCAAAGTAGCGTAGCAGGTCGTAGTCGAGGCGGTCAGCGAACATATATTTGCCAATCAATCTGATTTATCGAATTTATCCGCGCATAAGGTTATCACTTTGAGGGTTGAGCGTCAAGTTGAAGTTACACTTTCAGGTGAGCGGGGTACCCAAATGACCCAGGCAAAGCCGGCCTTTAGATAGCGGTCAGCCGCCCTACCCGCCGGATGCGAGGCTGCCGTCTCCTGCAAGGGAGCTTAGCAAAAAGGGAGTTAGGTCAGCGCCTGATAAAGTGGGGTTCGGGCGATCTGTTATCTCGCGCACCCTGGTGTTACAAGCGCTGTGCCTATGAAGTTCGCGCTCGGTAAACGTGCGCTCCGGCACTACGGGGTCGGGCCGGGATAGCCGCCGGGGGGCGCTGCGGTTTCAGCGGAGGCCGGATAACCGCTTGCCGGCTCCGGCGAAGCAGCGCCGGGCGCGGGGTAACCGGCAGCGTTGGGTGTGGGCGTTGGCCG
>JANWXR010000430.1 GCA_025057205.1 Anaerolineales bacterium
CGATGGGGCCGGCGACCCGGTAGGGCAGATTTTCACCTTCGAGGCCGAGGCTGTGGGCGAAGATGCCGACGATATCACGCCGAGGCTGGCCATCCGAGAGCAGGCTCAGGCCACACTCCATCTGCCGGCGCACTGCATTGCGAATGGATGCGGCAATATCGTCTTCGCTGTCTGCGGCGTGACTTGGTGGGAAACTGCCTGTTAATGCGGTTATCAAGGACATGAGGAGTCCCCTTATGTTTTAGTGGCTGGTATCAAAATGGGGCAGACACTTATTGCTCGCATAGGAGCCAAGCCCAGTCTCCCAGTCCCTCTCCTAAAGCGAGAATGGGGCTTTGATTTTATTCGGCTCTTATGGAAAGCGCAAGCCCCGATTTGGATGGTGTGCACGCAAAGGTTGTCAGGGAACGTGCCGCCCCTTCGACTGCGCTTCGCTCCGCTCAGGGTGCGGCTGACATGTTTTGCGTGCACACTTTGGATGGGAGGCGTTTCGGCTTTTTGACCGGCGCAGCACCCTGAGCGGAAGCCTGCCCATCTTTCAGGATGTAGTTGAAGGTCGGCCAATAATCCGGCATGCATCCATCGAGTGTGATTCGGCCAATGTGTTGCCCGCATAGCTGCCTACTCGGTCGCGTCAAGCTCATCGAGGGCCGTTGATGCCCCCGCCACACCGCTTTCCTTAAACTTTTCCAAAACTTGCCGGATCTGTTCACGGATGCGAATTTCGGGAATTGCCTTATACAGACCCTTGAGCATTTGGATTGCTTCAGTGTGGTTGGTTTCGCCCAAAGCAG
>JANWXR010000431.1 GCA_025057205.1 Anaerolineales bacterium
GCGCTGCCGCAAGCACACCTTGCATCGCGAGGCGAAGTAGTCTGGTGGTCATTAAGTCAAATAGTCGCTTAGTCGGCCGGCGAGTTGTCGAAGCGCAAGTGATAGACCCTCCGACCAGATGAGCGGACGACTGTGGGACAAAGTCGTAGGCCAGTAGCTCAATTGGCAGAGCACCGCTCTCCAAAAGCGGGGGTTGGGGGTTCGAGTCCCTCCTGGCCTGTTGAGTGAGACACCGCCGGCGATCGGCGGTGTCTTAGCTGTCTCGAAGGAAGAATAGTTATGCCGAAAGCACAACCGGCAGTTAAGGAGCCGAACTTCATCGTCCGGTACTACCGTGAGACGATGGGGGAGCTGGGTTCTTCGACTGGTTGTTTTCGGAGAGCTTTAAGTTTTTGTTGAGCCTGGTTCCGCGCTGACCGCGCGCCGATGCGGATCATATGAACGAGCAGAACGACTTGCAGGACGAACAAGTCCGTCAAGACGAAGCTGTGACGGCAGAAACGCCGATCGAAGCCGATTTGGAATCGGAAAAGGCAGCCGCTCACAGACCGTCGGCTACGCCGTTCAGCGACCTGTTCGCCCAAATCGAGCGCGCCGTTGCGGAAAAAGCGCAGGCTGAAACGGCACAGAAAGGGGAAGCTGCTCCGGCGCCGGCTACAACCACGCAACCTGAACAGGAAACAGTGGGCATAAGCGGAGCGCCTGCCGCACCCGAAGCAGAGACCGAGCCTGTGGCCGTAGCCCCGACGCCTGGCCAGCCCGAAGCTGCGACGACCGGTGAAGAGGGCCCGCA
>JANWXR010000432.1 GCA_025057205.1 Anaerolineales bacterium
TCCCGATCTTATCCTGCTAGACATCCACTTACAGGGCGTCAACGGTGTGGAGGTCTGTCGTTACCTGCGGCACAGCGAACGCCTGGCAACGGTGCCCGTGATCGCCATGTCTTCCGATACACAATCCGAGCTGGTTGCGGCCATGCACGCTGCCGGCGCAAACGCCTTTCTCGCCAAACCGATTCAGATCGAGGCACTAGAGCAGGCGATTGTTGAAGCGCGTCAGGACGCCTTACGGCGCCGTTCCCACGTTTAGCCCTCTGACCCGGTTCCGCCCAACGAAGGCCAACGCTTTGCTTCGCTTGTGTGCATGCAAAGGTTGTCAGGGAACGTGGCGCCCCTTCGACTACCGCTTCGCTTCGCTCAGCGTCCGCTCAGGGTGCGGCTGACATGTTTTGCGTGCACACCTTCGCTTGGTCTGGTCGGATTGCCGATGCCCATTTATCCGTGTTAAACTGCCAGCCTATGAAGCCGGGAGAGGACGTCTGCTGTGCGAATTAAGTTTTGGGGGGTGCGCGGCTCGATTCCAACTCCCCTAACCACCGCTGAGCGGGGCACAACACGTGAACCTGGGAGACGCGGCAGCGATCCGCGCTTACATTGCCGGTTTGCCCAACAGCATTAACAGCGTTGTGGGCGGCAACACCACCTGCGTCGAAGTCACGTGGGACGACGAGATACTGATTATTGATGCGGGGTCAGGAATACGCGCGCTCGGTTATAGCCTGATGGCCGGCCCATTCGGCAGAGGGCAAGGCGTTGGCCACATCTTCCTAACCCACGCTCACTGGG
>JANWXR010000433.1 GCA_025057205.1 Anaerolineales bacterium
AACGCCCCAACGAGAGCCAGCTGGGACTGGGAATGGATAAGTGAATCACCCCATCTCCTTTCGGTAGATGAGCAGTCTCAGCCCGTTCAGCACCACAATCAGCGTGCTGCCCTCGTGCCCGACGACGCCGAGCGGTAAGCGCAGGTTTGCGACAAAGGTGAGGATTATCAGCACGACAATCACGCCCGTTGCGAAGATGAGGTTCTGCTTCAGCACCTGCATCGCGCGGCGGCTGAGCGCGAGGGCGTAGGGCAGGTTGTTCAGGTCGTTCCCGACCAGCGCGACATCGGCGGTCTCTAAGGCGACATCCGTGCCCGCGCCCATTGCGATGCCGACTTCCGCTGCGGCGAGCGCGGGCGCGTCGTTCACGCCGTCGCCCACCATCGCCGTCGAACCGTACTCCGCGCTCAGTTGATGCAACACTTCGAGTTTCTCGTTGGGCAACAGGTCGGCGTACACGCGATCGATGCCCGTCTGGCGTGCGACGGCGCGGGCAATCGGTTCGGCGTCGCCCGTGAGCATCGCCACGCAGGGGACGCCCAGCGCGTGGAGCTGCGCCACAGCTTGCGCCGCTTCAGGGCGCACTCGGTCGGCGGCGGCGGCGACCGCGAGGAACCGCCCGTTCGCCCACACCACCATCGCCGTATTGCCCCCTTCACGCAACTGCTGAACCGCTTGCTGCACGGCGTCGGGCGCTGCCATAGCCTCAAACAGGCGCAGGTTGCCGATACGCGCCTCAGAACCGTCTTCCAGCACGGCTACGATGCCCTTGCCCGGTACGGCTTCCACGC
>JANWXR010000434.1 GCA_025057205.1 Anaerolineales bacterium
CAACGGCCCGGTCAACGCGCTCGACAAGGCACTGCGCAAGGCGCTGACGCCGCACTACCCGGTGCTGAGCAAGTTCCAGCTCGCCGATTACAAGGTCCGCATCCTCGACGGCAATAACGGCACCGCAGCAATGACGCGCGTGCTGATTGATACACAGAACGGGACCAAACGCTGGACGACGGTGGGCGCCAGCACTAACATCATCGAGGCCAGCTGGCGCGCGCTGGCGGACGCGCTGGAGTATGGGTTGACGATGGCGTAGAGGGTGATTGGAGATTGAAGATTGAAGACTGAAGACTGAAGACCGCACGGCCATTAGTCTTCAGTCATTAGTCATTCAGAGAGGAGCAGCATTGAAGGCGCGTATTGCATTGACACCCGGCGATGGCATCGGCCCGGAAGTGGTGACGGAGGCCGTGCGCGTGCTCGAGGCCGTCGCGCACAAGCGCGGCCATAGCTTTGAATTTCATGAACACCTCATTGGCGGCTGTTCGATAGACCGCTACGGCACGGCGCTGACCGACGAGACGCTGGCCGATTGCCGGGCGGCGGACGCCGTGCTGCTGGGCGCAGTGGGCGGGCCGAAGTGGGACGACCCGACGGCGAAGGTGCGGCCTGAGCAGGGCATCCTGGCGCTGCGTAAGGGGTTGCAGGTGTTTGCCAATCTGCGCCCGGCCAAAGCGCACCCGGCGCTGCTGGATGCGTCGCCGCTCAAGCCCGAACGGCTCAGCGGCGTGGACGTGCTCGTCGTCCGCGAACTTACCGGTGGGCTGTACTTCGGCGAGAAGCG
>JANWXR010000435.1:0-329 GCA_025057205.1 Anaerolineales bacterium
CCGCCAAACCCAGCAGAGCCAAGACAAGGCATCTCTGCGCGCTCTGCGTTCTCTGTAGTAAATCAAAGCGGCGGGAATTATCCCGGATTGACGTTAAGGCAACTATTGATGAGGCTGACCGGAAAGACCTATAACCTCGCGCTCTGAGAAAGTGTCGGATTTCGTCGCCGGCAATAGCTTTTCCTAACACCCGGCCCCCTGCTTGGCCTAATCTCCATCGGCAACGTGGTCAAGGCCTATATCTACTCCGTGCCGAGCCACGCCGCTCCGGCTATGCGACGCGGTGTGCACGCAAAGGTTGTCAGGGAACATGCCGCCCCTTCGTCCTT
>JANWXR010000435.1:339-790 GCA_025057205.1 Anaerolineales bacterium
GCGCGCTCAGCGGAGCGAAGCCGAAGGGTCAGGGTGCGGCTGACATGTTTTGCGTGCACACGCGATGCGCTCCACCTCGCTTGTCCGCTCGGCGGCGTGATAGAATACTTAAGTCATGGGTAAATCCATTGCAAAAAAGATGTTTCACCGCTGAGTCGCAGAGCGCGCGGTGAAAAAAAGAACTCTACGCTCTTCGCGGTGCGCTCTTTCAGTGCACTCACGGATGCAAAAATCTGATTTTGTCAGAGGAAGGCTATTTTGAACCTCAACTCGATTGACGATCTTCAATCCGCCCTGCGCGAGCAGCTCTACATCGCCGACCGGGGGCTGGCCACGGCCATCTATCTGGCCCTCAAACTCAATCGTCCACTCTTCCTCGAGGGCGAGGCCGGCGTGGGTAAAACCGAAGTCGCCAAGGTCATCGCCCGCTTACTGGACACCGACCTCATCC
>JANWXR010000436.1 GCA_025057205.1 Anaerolineales bacterium
CGGAGGGCGGCGCTCCTGGAGAAGCCGGTGTGCTCGGAACGAAGATGGTTGATGGATTTCATAGCTCTCCTGAAACGAGACCGATTAACCGCAGAGTCGCAGAGCGCGCAGAGAGCGCGCGGAGAAGTTTTATGAAGAACTCTGTGTTCTCCGCGTCTCGGCGGTTTATCTCAGATCAAACGCCCGGCATTCCACGCAGGTGGCAGGTGTCGTTCAGCGCGGCCAGCGTGAAGTCGCCGCCCTCCCACTCGAAGACGTTGATGGCGCAGGTGTCCTGCTTCAGACGCCAGAAGCGCTCGTTCCCCAGCCCCAGTACCCCCAGCAGAATTGCGCGGTTGATGACCGTGTGCCCGACGAGCACGACGGTCTGGCCGGCGTGGCGCAGCGCCAGCTCTTTGACCGCAGCCAGGCCCCGTTCCCGGACTGTTGCCAGCGTCTCGCCGCCGGGAATGCGCGCATTCTGCGGCGCTCCGAACCACGCTGCGATCTGCTCCGGCCAGCGCGCCCGCGCCTCGGCCACCGTCAGGCCCTGCCATTCGCCGTAGTCAATGTCGAGCAGGCCGGGGTGCGGCTGCACGGGCAGGTCAAAGCGCCGCGCGATGCTCTCGGCGGTCTTCATGGCGCGCGAGAGCGGGCTGGCGTAGAGCGCCGCCGGCTTCCATTCCGATGCTACTCGGTCTGCGGTCGCTTCTGCCTGAGCGAGGCCGGTTTCGTTCAGGGGCACATCGGCTCGTCCCCGGAAGCGTTCGACGCGGTTCCACTCGGTTTGTCCATGTCGGATCAGGATGA
>JANWXR010000437.1 GCA_025057205.1 Anaerolineales bacterium
TCGCGGCGCGGCTGTTCCCCTTTCCGTTGGGAGTATTCTGGCTGGCGGTGTTGATTGCCGCCCGGCGCGGGACGCCAAAAGACACTGGGCAGGGGGCAAGCCACTCGCCACGCGCCATGCCCTTCGCCCAACTTTCCACTTTCTACTTTCTACTCTTCACCCTCTCCGCCGCCCTCACCTTCGCCCCGCTCGGCTTGTACTTCATCCAACACCCGGAAGATTTCTTCAATCGCGCCGCCCAGATCGTTGCGCGCCCGGGCGACGAGAACCTGTTGTGGCAGGGCATTCGCCGCGCCGCCGAGATGGTCTTCCTGGACGGCGAACCCTACGACCGCTTCAACCTGCCCGGCCTGCCGCTCTTCCCGCTGCCGCTTGGCGCTTTCTTCGTTATCGGCCTGCTCAGCATCATCATCGGCCTCCTTCGACTTCTGCGCCCCGTCCAACGCAATACGCAATACGCAATACGCAATACGTCCTCCCACCTCATTCTTCCTGCCTCCCTCCTTCTTATCGTTTGGCTCCCCTTCATGCTGCTCCCCACCGCGCTCTCGGTCTATGACATCTTCCCCTCCAACGTACGCGCCTTCGGGCTGACGCCGCTTGTTTTCGTCTTCCCGGCGCTGGGAATTGTGGCGACCTACCGTTTTCTGCAAAAGCACTGGCCCGGCCCGCTCATCGGCGTGGCGTACCCGTTGACCGTCCTCACGCTAATTGTCCTCGCCATTGGAACCTATGCTACGTACCGACTGTACTTCGTCGAATGGGCAAACCTGCGCAGCCAGCGC
>JANWXR010000438.1 GCA_025057205.1 Anaerolineales bacterium
GCTGACGTTGAGCGTGGTGGGCACAGCGACCTTCGCGCCAAGGCTCGCCAGCCGCTCGGCAAACTCCAGGCCGGCTTCACCGATGTAGATGGTGCTGTCAATGTGTGCGCCGCTAATATCCAGCAACTCTTTCGCACCGAGCACGTTGGCCATTCGCACGACGATGGACATCGCCATTTGGACGGCGGGGCCGAGTTCGCCGGAAAGCATGGCACGGTCGCGGGGGGTGAGGGAGAGATTGGCGATCATGGTCTAGAGCGTCGAGGTAATGTCTCCCGGAATTGTACTATGAGAGACGCGAACGTGCGTGTCCACGCAAAGATTGTTGGCAGCTTTTGAAAATTGAGAAGCATCCACAGACGTTACAAACGTTTCAATGCATAAGTGCACTGAAAAACTCATCGCAGAGATATTGTGATGGGTGTCAAGCCGGAACTTGTATTCGCCGGCCGAAGTTAGGGTCAAAGGCGACGCCGGACTTGAGCACCCCGCAGAGTTCTTCCTTGAGTTATTTCTCCGCGTGCTCGGCGCTCTCAGCGGTGAAACATCTTTTTTGCGGTGGACTCATGCATGCATAAAGCCGAAGTCCTTCCGAGGCGCCGATTACGAGTTTCGGTAAAATCAAGCGGGTGAAGGAAAAGATGAAAGCAATGTTGCTGAGCCGGCTGAACAGCCTGGATGCAAACCCGGAACCGCTGGCGCTAAAGGAGATACCAACGCCGATGCCGCGTGAGGGCGAAATCCTGCTCCGCGTTACGGCCTGCGGCGTATGCCGCACGGAGTT
>JANWXR010000439.1:0-471 GCA_025057205.1 Anaerolineales bacterium
TCTCCAATCGGCAAGTCTGATTATAGCAAATCCGGCTCTCAAAAGTTTACCGGGAGGCTCACCCCAAGACGGCGGCACGTTCCCTGACCGCCTTTGCGTGCACACCCTCCCGGCGAGCCGGCATCTTGGCGTGAAACGAGGCCTACGCCGTTTGGGGATAAATCTGTCGGGGCAGGGAGAGCCGTAGCTTTCTCTTCGCCGGCATGAGCGGCCGTTCCGATTATCGGTCGCGCAAACCTTAATCCTCCCAACACTATCCAACAAAACCAATCTGCACTCCGGCGGGAAATCGGCGTATAAAAAATATCAAAAGGTATTGAGCGGCAGTTTGGGCACCCTTGAGACAGCGTCCGGCTGCCGCGCGCGTTTAGAGCGAGGTCTCTTCTGAGTGCTTTTCTTTCTCTTCCGCGTGTGGAGTGTGCACGCAAAACATGTCAGCCGCACCCTGAGCGGACGCTGAGCGAAGCGTAG
>JANWXR010000439.1:481-783 GCA_025057205.1 Anaerolineales bacterium
AAGGGGGCGGCACGTTACCTGACAACCTTTGCGTGCACACTGTGTGGAGGCCCTCCTTTGCCCCTGGCTTCTTCGGGCCACCGGTGACGCTGATTCGCACGCTCACCGACGGCACCGAAACGCGTGAAGCCTTGCCCACTGCCCTGGCAGTGTCCGAGGCTCTTCACGGCGCCCAGAATGGGTTGACAGTGGCACGTGTAAAGTTCGGCCTGGTGAAGGATACTTATGGATACAGCGCATGAGTCCGCTGTCCGCGAGCAGTACCGCATGATGAAGCGCATGGGCTTCACCGTGTACCGCAC
>JANWXR010000043.1 GCA_025057205.1 Anaerolineales bacterium
CTACGATCTCACTGCGAAGCCGCGAAGGGCACAAAGGACTCACAGTGGTTTTCCTTCGCGCTCTTCGTGCCTTTGCGGTTCAAGCAGAGCGGCGGCAGCCATTTGCCGGGCGGTTGCGCTCCGTTATACTTGCGTCCACTGACACGACCCAAAAAACTCAAATGTACCTTGCCATCGAGGGCGTCATCGGCGTTGGCAAAACGTCGCTGGCACGCCTGCTCCAACCCACCTTCAACGCCGCGCTCATGCTCGAGGTCTTCGAGGAGAACCCTTTCCTCTCCGACTTCTATAGCGACCGCGCGCGTTACGCCCTCCAGACCCAGCTCTTCTTCCTGCTCTCGCGTTACCGCCAGCAGCGCGAAGCGCCCCAACTGCTGGCCGAGCACGGCGCCCTGATCGCCGATTACACCTTCGCCAAGGACGCGCTCTTCGCCCGAATCAACCTGACCGGCGACGAACTGGAGCTGTACCGCCGCCTGCACGACGCGCTGGCCGAGAAGATTCTCCGGCCTGACCTGCTCATCTACCTGCGCGCGCCCACCGACGAGCTGATGCGCCGCATCGCCAGGCGCGGCCGCCCGTACGAGCGGCAGATCGAGCGCGAGTACATCCGCCGGCTGGGCGAAGCCTACGATGAGTTCTTCGCTGCGTACACCGAGTCGCCCACGCTCATCATCGAAGCTGCGCCGCTCGATTACGTCGCCAACCCCGCCGATCTGCAGTTCATCATCGAGCGCATACACACCGCCCTTGGGTTAGAATATCAGACGCCGCTGCCGCTGGCCCGCATCAACCACGACGACGAAAGAGCCTGAGTGCAGATCGAACGCGCCACTCTGATCAAGATTGCCAAGGACGCTGCCGCTCAGCGGCTGGCCGCGCGGCCCAGCCTGGTGGCCGCTTACCTCACCGGCTCGGTGGCGGCCAATGAGCCGATGCTCGGCGGCGCGACGGACATTGACCTGATCCTGATTGACAGCGCCGAGCCGCCCGCCCGCGAAATCCAGCGCCTGACCGACCAGGTGGCGCTTGACATCCAGTTCCGTAGCACCGCCGACTACGCTCATCCCAAGGAGCTGCGCGTCCATCCATGGCGCGGCCCGGAGCTGTGCGAGCCAGTCTTCCTGCACGACCCCCGGCACTTCTTTGAGCTGGCGCAGGCCAGCGCACGCGGGCAGTTCCACCGGCCCGACCACGTGGCGACGCGCGCGCGCCGTTTCCTCCAGCTGGCGCGTGACCAACTGCATATCGGCCTGTTGCCGGGCGCAGAGCCGAGCGCGCCGGTGACGCTGGCGAACTTCTGTCAGGCGCTGCTGCTGGCCGCCAACGCCGCCATCACCCTCACCGGCTTCCCCGGCGCGGGTCGACGCCTGCTCATCAAGCTGGAAATGGCCGGCCGCAAACTCAATCGGCCCGACCTCTATGACGATTTCCTGGCCGTTTTCGGCGGCCGCGATTTGGACGCCGGGCAGGCGCAGCTGCTGCTCAGCGACTGGTCTGCCGCCTACCATGCCGCGCAGACGCCCGACGACGAACTCATCCACCCCGCCCGGCGCACCATCTACGAGCGCGGCTTTCAAGCCCAGATCGAAGCCGACCGCGCCGCCGAGATATTGTGGTTGATGCTCTTCACCTGGCAGGCCGCCATGCGCCGGCTGCCCGGCGACAGCGCTCATGCCGAAAACTGGGCGGCGTTTTTGGAGCGGCTCCGGCTGGCCTCCCCCGCCGAATTTCGCGAGCGCCTCGCCGAAGTGCGGGACTACGTGCAGAAAGTGGATAAGCTGGTCGAGTCCTGGGCTGACCAGAATGGAGCTTAATTAGCGTGTGGTCAAGTAGTCCTATAGTCAAGTAGTCTTGTAGTCTTATGGTCAGCAGATCAAGCGACGACCGACCATCCAACCACCTGATTGCTTGACTACTCGACTGCCCAACGACCCGACTAAACCCATGAAACGCCACATCATCGTCGCCGGCAACATCGGCGTAGGCAAGTCCAGCTTGGTGGAACTGCTCTGCCGGCAGCTGGGTTGGCAACCGTTTTATGAAGCAGTAGTGGACAACCCCTACCTGGCCGACTTCTACGCCGACATGCCACGCTGGGCGTTCCACTCCCAAATCTTCTTCCTTGCCAACCGCCTGCATCTGCAGCGCCAGATCGCCGACCATCCCACCGCCGTTGTGCAGGACCGCTCCATCTACGAGGATGCGGAGATTTTTGCGCGCAACCTGTATGAGCAGGGCTTCATCAACGAGCGCGACTACGCCACCTACCGCCGCCTGTACACCAGCCTGCTCGACCTGCTGCCCACGCCCGACGTGGTCATCTACCTGCGTGCTTCCGTCAAGACACTGCACAAGCGCATCCTCCAGCGGGGCCGGAACTATGAGAGCAAGATCGCGCCTGTGTACCTCTCGCAGCTCAACGAGCTGTATGAGCAGTGGATTGCGAACTTCGACCTCTGCCCGCTGCTGGTGGTGGAGACCGACGACCTGGATTTTGTAGCGTACCCTGCCCACCTCGACTTCATCATAGACCGGTTGCGCGAACACCTACCGGGCTTGTTCTGAATTCAAACCAAACCGGGCGCGAACGGGCAGCTTGGCATAAGAGCATTGTGTTATACTGCCCATCGCTATGCCGCAAGTTCTGATTATCGAGGACAACCTTGATAGTGCGCAGCTGTTCCAGCGCGTGTTGGCCGCGCGTGGCTTCGAAGTACGCCACGCCCCCGACGCCGAAACCGCCCTGCAGCTGGCGCTAGACAGCCGACCCGACTTGATCCTGCTAGACCTCGGCTTGCCGGACGCGGATGGCCAGACGCTCGTTGGCTGGTTGCGTCGCCTCCCCTCGCTCGCACACGTTCCCATCATCGCCTGCACCGCCTGGCCGGAAGAAACGGCCCGCCTTATGGTTAGCGCCTATGGCTGCAATGGCTACATTCGCAAGCCGATCAATATCGCTCGCTTCGCTGACCAAATCGCCGCTTACCTGCCCGAGGGCCAGCCGTAATGGCCTTTTCTACCCTGGCCGTCCCAATTGAGACTTCTCTCCAGCTGCTGCCTGCCAGTGCCTTCACCATCGAGCAATTGACGGCCGCCTACAACCAGACTCGCGTAGATTACCTGGTGCCGATGCCAATGAACGCCGCACGCCTGGCTGAGTACATCGCTACGTATGATGTTTCTCTGGAAGACTCGGTGGTGGCGCTGGATGGAAACGGGCAGATGCTGGGGCTGGCGATGTTGGGCGTCCGTCCAGAGCGGGCCTGGGTGACGCGCTTGGGCGTGCTGCCGGCGGCGCGGCGGCGGCACATCGGCCTAACCCTGATGAACGTCCTGCTCGGCAACGCCGAGCATCGCGGTCTGCGCCGGACGGTGCTGGAGGTCATCAAAAATAACATTCCCGCGTATAATCTATTTATCCGGTGCGGCTTTGCGCCGACGCAGGAATACCTGGTGCTGCGGCGACCACCGGCACCACCTCTCTGTGAACCACGGGGGAGCGCGGAATGGCTTGACCGTGAAGCCGCCTTGGCGCTGTTGCCCGAACGCGCGGATACGCCCAGCTGGATCACCGAGAACCGGTCGCTGGCCCGAGTCGAGTCGCTGCAGGCCCTGATCGTCACTGCGCCCGACGTGGGCAGCGGCTGGCTGGTCTTCCAAGAACAGCGCTTTCGCGGCCTGACGATGTTACTCTCAAGATTTATGCTCCATACGCGAACCGGCAGCCCGCCGGTGGTGGCGCGCCTGCTGCTGGCCCATCTGTATCGGCGCTACCCTGAGCTGGATACCCAGATCGAGAACGTCGCCGTCAGCGATCCGCACTTGCCGATGCTCATCGAGATGGGCTTTATCGAATCTTTTCGGCGGATTGAGATGATTCGCGATACCGCCTGATTTCTTCGCCGGAATGACAACCACGCCGCTCACCGACCAGCATCGCCTGTCACTACTGTATCGCATCAGTCGTGACATCTCCGGCCGACTCAACCTCAACGAGCTCTTGCCGCGCGTGCTGACTGCGACTGTAGATAACGCTGAAGCCAAGACCGGCAGCATCATCATCCTCAATGAACAGGGTACGGTACTGTACTCGGCGTTGATGATGGATGGTGTGCTGCAGCCCGACCCGGAGCGGCGGCTGGCCGATACCCTCGAAAACGGCCTGGCCGGCTGGGTACTCAAGAACCGCCAGCCGGTCCTAATCTCGGATACCAGCCGCGACCCACGCTGGGGCCGCCGCCCCGACGACGACGTCACCGGCGCCAAAAGCGCCATCGCTGTTCCGCTAATGGGCCGCGCCCGCATTGTGGGTGTGCTTACCCTGGTCAAGACGCCGGCTGGCAGCTTCACCGATGACGATTTGACCCTCATGCTCGCCATCGCCGACCAGGCCGGGGTTGCCGTGGAGAACGCCCAGCTTTATGCTGAGAGCGAACGTCGTGCCCAGGCCATGCGCGCCCTGGCCGAGACGTCCCGCGCCATCATCTCCACCCTCAAGCTGGACGAAGTGCTGCACCGCGTCGCGCAGAATACCTGCAGCCTGCTGAACGTTGAGACGGCATCCATCGGGCTGGTGCGCAACAACAAGGTCGTGCTGGCCGAAGCCACCGGGCGGATGGCCGAACAGCTCAAGGGCATCGAAATCAATCTGGGCGAAGGCGTCGCTGGCTGGGTGGCGCAACACAACGAATCCGTGCTGACTACCGACGTGCCGCGCGACCCTCGCTTCCGGTGTGAGCCTGACCAGAAGACCGGCCTGCTCACCCTGGCCAGCGCCGCCGTGCCGGTGCGAGTCATGAACGATGTCATCGGCGTCATCGAGGTGATGAACCCCCGAGAGGGTCGGTTTGCGCCGGATACGCTCAGCCTGCTGGAGAACCTGGCCTCGGTAGCCGCCACGGCCATCGTCCACGCCCAACAGGTGGAAGAGCTTCAGGCCGCTGAAAGTCGCTTCTCCAGCCTGTTCGAAGACAACATCGACCCCATCATCATCACCAACCTGGAAGGCATCATCACCGACGCCAATCGCAAGGCCGTGGAAACTTTCGGTTACAGCCGTGACGAGCTGATTGGCCTGCGCGTGATGACCGTGCATCGCATAGGCACTGCCTTCCTTAGCTCAGACCACTTCCACCATTTGCGCAGCGGCCAGGAGATCACCTACCAGACCCGCATCACCACCAAGTCGGGCGTCGAAATCCCGATGGAAGTTCACGCCAAGATGATCCGGCGGCGCGGCCAGGAATTCATTCAGTGGATCCAGCGTGACATTAGTGAGCGCCTGCAGCTGGAAGAGATGCGCAACGACCTGATCAGCATGCTCTTCCACGACCTGCGCAGCCCGCTGGGCAATATCCTCTCGGCGCTTGATGTGGTGCGAGCCTCCATCCCGCCAGAAAACGAGACCGAGCACACCCTGTTGACCATCGCCACCCGCTCGGCCCTGCGCATGTCGCGGATGGTGGATTCGCTACTCGATCTGAGGCGCCTCGAGGCCGGCCAGATGACGCTCACCCGCGAGCAGACCGATATCGCCGTGGTGATCACTGATGCCATTGAGCAAGTGCTGCCCATCACCGAAGGCAAGAACATCGTGCTGCAAAAAGACATCCCGTCACACCTGCCGATGGTAAATGTAGACCAGGACATGATCCGGCGCGTCATCATCAACCTGCTCGAAAACGCCGTGAAATACTCTCACGGTCAGGGCGTGGTGACCGTAGCGGCGCGGTCAGGTCCCCAGGAGATGACGGTCTCCGTGCGTGATACCGGCCCCGGCATCCCACCCGGCGAGCAGCAGCGCATCTTCAGCAAGTTCGCCCGGCTGCAACGCGATGCTGCCCCTAAAGGTCTGGGACTCGGTCTGGCCTTCTGCAAGCTGGCCGTCGAGGCTCACCGTGGCCGCATCTGGGTGGATAGCAAGCCGGGTGAAGGCGCCACGTTCAGCTTCACGCTGCCGTACTGAGAGCTCCCGGTTATAGGTTGCAGGTTCGGAGTTGAAGGTTGACTGTAACCTTCGACTTTCAAACTTCTTCAACGTTCAACCCTTCTTTAGGAATGCAAAAGTTCGGTCAAGATATTTACGTTGAAACCAGGTTCTCTGGTGTAACCGTCGCCGCGATCGCTGGCCCAGACGGAATAATTTGTGTGGACACGCCGACCCGCCCCATCGAAGCCCGCACTTGGCTGCAGCAGCTCTTGCAGATCACAGGCAAACCGGTGCAGTACATCATCAGTCTAAATCATCACCGTGACCGCTCCCTGAGCAACCAGTTCTTTGAAGCACCTGTTATCGCCCACGACCTGACCCATGACCACCTGCGCCTGTTGCCCGACCTGTACAAGAACTCACCGCCCGAGCCGGGCGCCGACAGCGAGACGGTGGAAGACCTGCACGGCCTGCGCGTCATCCTGCCGCAGCTGACCTTCACCGACCGAATGCAGTTGATGGCCGGCCCGCACGAAGTCCATCTCGTCCATCGGCCCGGCGTCACGCCCGATGCACTCTGGGTGGAGCTTCCGGCAGCTGGCCTCGTTTTCGTCGGAGATTGCGTCACGCACAAAACGCCGCCTTTCTTCCACGAAGCCGATCTGACGGCTTGGCTGGAAAACCTGGTCGAGCTGCGCAGGGCCAAGTGGGTCAAGACCATTGTGCCGGGGCGCGGCCCTACCCTCGGGAAAGAAAGCCTGAAGCCGATGGAAGACGTGCTCAAGCTGGTGCAGCGCAAGCTCGAAGCCTTCGCGCGCGCCAAGAAGCCCCGCTCCGAACTGGATGCCCTGAGCCGCGACCTGCTGGCGAAGTACACCGTCCCTGCCGAGCTGCGCACCCACTACTTGCGCCGCCTGCGCTCCGGGCTGGAACTTCTCTACGACCGCCTGCTGCAACCGGCCAGCTGAGGGCCTGCCGAATGGACTTTCAACCGCTCATCGAGGTCACGCGCGGCGGTCTGGTCGAGTCGCGCCATGCCGGCGCCATCGCCGTGGCCGATGCTCAGGGCCGCCTGCGCGCCAGTTACGGCGACCCGCAGCACATCACGTTCCTGCGCTCGACGGCGAAGCCGTTGCAGGTGTTGCCCCTCCTCGAATCGGGCGCAGCGCGCGCCTACGACCTGACGCCGCGCGAGATCGCCGTCGCCTGCGCCTCGCACACCGGCTCGGCTCAACATCTTGAAGCGGTGCGCAGTCTGCTCGCCAAAGCCG
The DNA here is from genome assembly GCA_025057205.1 of Anaerolineales bacterium. Classification (GTDB taxonomy): domain Bacteria; phylum Chloroflexota; class Anaerolineae; order Anaerolineales; family UBA6663; genus JANWXR01. Next base: position 7,204 of record JANWXR010000043.1, read on the forward strand.
GCCTCACCGAAGCCGATTTGGGTTGCGGCGCGCATTGGCCGGACGATGTCGAGTCCCGCGTGATGCTGTTGCGCGAACATGCTGAGCCGATCCCGCTCTACAACAATTGCTCGGGCAAGCATGCCGGCATGCTGGCGCTGGCTAAGTTTAATGGCTGGCCGCTGGCCGATTACCTCGACCCGCAGCATCCCATTCAACAGCTCATCCTGCATGCAGTGGCCGAGATGCTCGGCTTGCCGCCGGAGTCCATCGTGCTCGGCGTGGATGGATGTTCCGCGCCGAATTTTGCCGCTCCGCTGGTGAATGCCGCTGCTGCCTTCGCCCGCCTGGCCGACCCATGCGGTCTGCCATCCACGCGCGCCGAAGCGATTCGCGCTGCCATCGGTGCGATGCAGTTGCACCCGGAGCTGGTGCACGGCGCGGGTAGGTCGGATACCGAGTTGATGCGGGCGCGGCCCGGCGTCATCCTCGCCAAGCGCGGCGCGGAGGGATTTCAGGGGATTGGGCTGGCACCGGGCGCGCTAGGCGCAGGGTCGCCGGCGCTGGGGATTGCACTCAAGGTTGCGGATGGCGACGGCGCAGGCCGGGCTATCGCGGCGGTGGCGGTGGAAGTGCTGCGTCAGCTGGGCGCGTTGGATCCGGCACAGCTGGCGCAACTGGCCGAACGCGGCGTGTATGCTGCGCGCCCGCTAACCAACTGGCGCGGCCTGACGGTGGGCGAACTGCGGCCCGTGTTCGCGCTGAAGTTTGAGCCGGGCTTCGATTCTTGAGGGTCGCCGGTGGGGGTGCTATAATGCCGTTCGCACGACGGGCGATTAGCTCAGCTGGTTAGAGCGCCTCACTCACATTGAGGAGGTCATAGGTTCGAGTCCTATATCGCCCACCAGTTTCACAGGCCGTGGCTGAGCGGCCTGCACTTGTTTTTAACCCCGGCGGAATCTTCGTTCCGCCTGAGCGGCGGCATGTCGGTCGAGCGCCGCGGCTTCTCGAACTCGGCCTCCACTCGGGCAACCGGCGTCTCAGTTTCGGTTGAGCCGCTCTTGCCTGCAGACGCTCTCTAGCTGCGTGCGGGCCTCGGCCAACACCTGGGCCGCCCTGCACGAAGATGCTGCCCCGCAACGAATGCACCACGTCGCGCTAGGCCCGCGTGTCCCGGTCGAGCAGCGCCGTGCGCATCACGGCCGGATCACGTGCCCCCGCTTCCCGAAAAACTTTGACCAGCGTTCTCATTAGAGCGCCATGCAAGTTGATTTACGATAGAGCATAGCCGCAATGAGCGAACCATCCCCGGATGTCTTGGCGCGAGATCGAGCGGAAGCCTCGGCCAGGGCATCCAGCAGCGCGTCGAGCGTGCGGGCCTTAGCCGTCCGCAGCGCCGCCTTGACCTTCGACCGGCACTGCTCGCTCGGGTTCAGGTCGGGCGAGTAGAGTGGCAAGAACTCCCAGCCGCGCCCCCCGCGATTCAATCAACTCGACCACGAGTGGGCTCTTGTGCGCCTTCAAGTTATCCGGCACGACAATGTCGCCTGCGCGCAAGGTCGGGGCCAAGACGTGTTCAACGTACCCTTCGAAGGTGGCCGTATTCGTCGTGCCTTTGATCGCTCACGGGGCCGCCAAGCGGCGCTCGCCTGGGGCGGCCCGGCCGGTACAGGGCACGTTCAGCCCCAGATTCACCCCGAATTCATCGAGAAAGCGCAAGCGAGGCTGCCGCTTGGCCCATTCATTTTTCACCTTTTTGGACAAAGGCTTCACGCATCGCTGTCACCTGCGGCGTGTCGCGTTGGCTGTCATGGAAACTTTTTTAGGAGTTATGCAGTTGCACCAGTGGTTCTACTGAAAAAAGTCCATTTGAACCGCGAAGACGCCAAGAACGCTAAGAAAAACAAAAAGCGAATCCTTGGCGCTCTTCGCGGCTTCGCGGTGAGATCATAGTTTTTTCAGTGGAGTCACCCGTGCTGCCACATATGCGGCGGTCATGCCCACCGGAAGTCTGCTAGATATGGCAGCAACCCTCGCCAACCGCGTGAGTCCTATTTCAAGGGAGGTCTGGCCGCCGCCATTGGCGGCTACTGTGGTGTGTGGTGGGGTGGACTGCGACGCCGTAGACCTCAGCGACCCGGTCGCACAGTTCTTCCAGGTGGCATCCGGTTGCTGTTTCACTTCGGCTCGCGGGAAGCCTTCATACGGCTGGAGGGTGAGTGCTGGACTGCTGCGTTGGGGCAGGGCTGCACAGCAGCCGGTGTCTGGCCAGCGCGACCACCATTTCTCGACGGTCGGACTTGCTGATGCTGAATTACTCGGCCACGGCGGCTTGGGTTCGCCCCTCCTGCAGCGCCGCGATGACACGTTCACGCGGGTCTTGCGAATAGGGTTTCATGCTCGCAGTTTACCCGAGGCGCATCGTAAATCAAAATGCACGCCGCGCTAAGTTGACGGTTTTTATGTGTGTGATAAAATTCACACAATTATTAGCGAAAGGCAAAGGCTTAAGCAAAATGAATCCCCGAATCAAAGGCATCGTACGCTGGTTTGACGGCTCCAAAGGCTACGGTTACATCACCGCCCAGGGTCAGGACGTGTTCGTGCATTATAGCGCCATCACCAACAGCGGCCTGAAGAATCTGCGCGAAGGCGAGCAGGTCGAGTTTACCCTCGCAGAGTCGCTGCACGGCTTGCAGGCCCTCCAGGTTACTCGGCTGAATTAAACCCTTTTATGCCACAATCCATCGTCGCCTCGCTGCCCCGCCGAGCAGCCTCGGCGGGCTTTTGTGTTAAACTGACAGAGTAAGTTTGAAGTGTTTCCTGAGCACCGACTGCCGACGGCAGACCGCCGTTGGCCGTCGGTGGCCTCTTTCGGAAGGGTTACGTTGTCATGTCTCAAAAACTTCGCCTCATCCCCGTCGGCGGGCTGGGCGAGATCGGCAAGAACATGCTGTACCTGGAGTACGGCAACAATGCCCTGATTGTGGATGCCGGGCTGATGTTCCCGGAAAACGACATGCTGGGCATTGACTACATTATCCCCGACTTTCGCTCGCTGCTCGACAGGAAACATCTGGTGCGCGGCGTGGTCATCACGCACGGGCACGAAGACCACATCGGCGCGATGAAGCACGTCATGGCCGAGTTCGACGCGCCGGTGTATGCCACGCCGCTGACGCGCGGCCTGATCGAAGTGAAACTGCGCGAAGCCAAGCTATACGACCGGGTCTCGCTCAACACCGTTCACGCCGGCGACCGCGTCAACATTGGCCCGTTCGCCGTCGAGTTCTTCCACGTCTGTCACTCCATTCCGGATTGTGTGGGACTGGGCATCACCACGCCGGCGGGCCTCATCGTCCACTCCGGCGACTTCAAATTTGACCACACGCCGGTAGACGGCTGGCCCACCGACTACGCCAAACTCGCAGAGTTCAGCGGGCGCGGCGTGCTGGCGCTGTTGTCCGATTCGACCAACGCCGACAAGCCCGGCTGGACGCCGTCGGAGGCCGTCATCGGCCCGGCGTTCGACGCAGTCTTCCGCGAAGCGCCGGGGCGCATCATTATCGGCACGTTCGCCTCGCTCATCTCGCGCATCCAGCAGGTCGCTAACGCCGCCTTCAAACACGGGCGCAAGATGACGCTCGCCGGCACGAGCATGCAGGAGAACGCCCGCATCGCACAGAAGCTCGGCTACCTGGAGGTGCCGGACGGGCTGATTATCCCCGTGGACGAAGCCCTGAAGCTGCCGCCCCGGAAGGTGGTGGTGATGACGACGGGCACGCAGGGCGAGCCGTCGTCCATCCTCGGTCGCCTATCCGAGGGCCGCAATCGCCAGTTCGATTTGCAGGTCGGCGATACCGTCATCTTCTCGTCTCATCCCATCCCCGGCAACGAAGAGATGGTCCACCGGACGATCAACAAGCTGCTCCAGCGCGGCGCGCACGTCATCTATGACCCAATTGCGCCGGTGCACGTCAGCGGCCACGCCAGCGCAGAGGAGATGAAGTTGCTCATCCACCTGGTCAAACCCAAGTTCTTTGTGCCGGTGCACGGCGAGCTACGCCATCTGCACCAGCATGCAGCGTTGGCGCGCGAGGTCGGCATCCCGCCGGAGAACATCGCCGTGGTCGAGAACGGTCAGGTGATCGAATTTCACAACGGGACGATGACGCTGGGCGAACGCGTGCCGGGCGGCTATGTCTTCGTGGATGGCTCCGGCGTTGGCGACATCGGCCCGAGCGTGATGCGCGAGCGCGAGGCGTTAGCCGAGAGTGGCGTGGTCATCGTCAACCTGCGCGTCAACCGCGATGGGCAGCTCGTAGGCAAACCGGAAATCCTCTCCAAAGGTTTCGTCTTCGTGCGTGACGAAGCGGAGATGTTCGAGGCCGCTCAGGCGCAGGTGGCGAAGGTGGCCACCCACGCTAATGGGGATTTGCGTCAGCGCGTCGAGGCCGCCCTCTCCGACTTCTTCTACAGCGAGACCAAGCGCCGCCCAATGATTTTTGCGCTGGTGAATCAGGTGCAGTGAGGGTGGTATGCGTTGGGTATCGGCCTGGGTTGCCTTCGCTAGTAGGCACACGAAACATATCAACTGCACCCTGAGTGGAGCGAAGCGCAGTCAAAGGGGCGGCACGTCCCCTGACGACCTTTGCGTGCACACCTTCGCTATTGCCGGTTGCCCTCCCCGGACCGCTGTGTATAATCGCCGGCTATCTCTCGGGACGCTGGCGCTGCTGCTGGTGGTAGCGGCATGTGGTCAGCACACCTTGATGCCCGTCGTCACCGGCGCACCGACGGCATCTCCCACCGCAAGTCCCGCGCCGACCGCCACAGCCACGCCGCTGCCGAGCGCCACACCGGAGCCGCTGGCCGCGCGCGTCAACGGTGAACCCATCCGTCTAGCCGAGTATGAGGCTGAAGTGCAGCGCTGCCAAGCCGCCCAGGCCTTTGCCGATTGCCCGGCACGGGTCTTGCAGGCTCTGACGGATAACGTCATTGTGGAGCAGGCTGCCCGGCGCATCGGGCTGGCCGTGAGTGAAGCGGAAGTGCAGGCAGAGATAGACCGCGTGCAGCAAAGCCTGGGCAGCCCCGAAGCGTACATGGCCTGGCTGGCGGCGAACTTTTACACCGAGGAGACCTTCCACGAGGCGCTACGCCGCGATTTGTTGCGGGCACAGATGGCGGCGCGAGCCGCGGCCTCGATTGGAGAGGAAGCAGAACAGGTGCACGCCCAGGTCATCCTGGTAAACGATGAAGCGCTGGCGCGCCGCCTACTGGAGCAGATCCGCGCCGGTGCGGACTTCTCGGCGTTGGCCGTCGTCCACTCACTCGACCTGAGCACACGCGTGGCCGGAGGTGATTTAGGCTGGTTCCCGCGCGGCTGGCTAACGATGCCGGAAGTGGAGCAGGCGGCGTTCAATCTTCAACCTGGAATGACCAGCGACGTCATCGCTACATCGCTTGGCTTTTATCTCGTAAAGGTGTTGGGGCGAGACCCGGTGCGCGCGCTTAGCCCAGAGGCGCGCCGCGCCCTGCAAATGCGCGCCTACGAGAACTGGCTCGCTAACGAGCGGGCCGCCGCGAACGTCGAAATTCTAATCAAGCCGTGAGGTGCGGGCCATGACATGGAAGCGCAACAACGGAGTCAGAGTCGGTTGCGGGGTGATTTTCAACCTATTGGCGGCGTTTTTCCTATTGCTCTCGTGCCTCAGCCTGGGCGCAACGGCAGCGCTCTTCGCCAACCCTCAACTCAACCCTATCGCCAAGCTGCGCCCGGCCACTGAGCTGGCCGACTTGGGCCTGCCGACGCTCGCCGTCCTGCCGTTCCAAACAGCCACCCATACGCCGGTTTTCCCCACTCTGCCGCCGGAATGGACGGCCACCCATACACCCACGGTCACCAACACGCCGCCCGCAACGAACACGCCGACGGAGACACCTACCCGCACGCCGATCCTGCCCACGCGTACCTTCACGCCTACACCGACCTTTACCCGCACACCCACACCCACCGGGCCGACTCCCACCTTCACCAACACCAAGTCACAGTTCCGCTTCACCCTGCAGCCCGGCTCGCCGGCAGCAGTGCCCAACATTGCTAACTCCAACGGTTGTAACTGGTTCGGCGTCTCGGGCCGCGTCTTCGATTTGCAGAACCGCGAAGTGGTTGGGCTGATTGTGCGCGTCGAAGGCGGCGGCCTGGCAGTGGAAGCGCTGACCGGAAGCCAGCCCAAGTATGGGCCGAGCGGCTGGGAAGTGCCGCTGGGCAACGCGCCGCAGGCGACGACCAACACCTATCGCGTCCAGTTGCGCGAGAGCACCGGCCAGCCCCTCTCAGAAGTGGTGGTGCTGCAAACCTTCAACGACTGCAATCGCAACCACATCCTGATTAACTTCGTTCAGAACCATTAACCACGTGAATTCGGGATGGCGCTTTCAACCGCGGAGCGCGCCGAGAACGCAAAGAAAAAGAGAAAGGCTCTTCTGGGCATAGTAGGGGTACGGATGAGCACAGCTGACGCAGATTCTTCCTGCAAGGGCCCGTGTCGGTTCGTCCCCATCGGTGCGCGCCTTTCCCGCCAAACCCGGCAGAGCCAAGAGAAAGTATCTCTGCGCACTCTGCGTTCTCTGCGGTAAATCAAAGCAGCGGGGCTTATCCCGAACTGATGTTTATACGCTGTAGTGAACCGTAACGATCAAAGAGGTCTGTCCCGGTTCTTTCGCCTAGGGCTGCGGTAACCCCAGATAGGCGCGTAAATCTTCCACGCTGGAGAACCAGGCGATGGTGGTCAGGAACTCCGCCAGGCTGGCGCTGC
>JANWXR010000440.1 GCA_025057205.1 Anaerolineales bacterium
TACGGCTACCTGCCTGTCGAGCACACGGCGAAAGGCGTGCAGCCGGAGATTTACTTCTTCGGCGAGCGCTTCCCGGCTACGGTGGTGAAGGAGCCGCTGTGCGATCCCGGAAATGCGCGGTTGAAAGCCTAACGCGGCCTCCTGCTGCAACCGAAGGAATCCACGAAGAGCACGAAGTTACACGAAGAGCGTGCAAAGTTCTAAAGCAGTTTCCGGCTTGAGCTGTGGCAAGGCATGTATAATGCCCGTGTGCACGCAAAACATGTCAGCCGCACCCTGAGCGGATGCTGAGCGAAGCGAAGCGGCAGTCGAAGGGGCGGCACGTTCCCTGACAACCTTTGCGTGCACACTAATGCCCGTCTTAGGTGACCGGGAATTCGCTCAAGCAAATATCATTATCCTGATGCGGCACACCGGATTCGTATCCGCTGCATCTACTTTCTAACACGACCGAACATTTACCGGACTCCTTCAACTTCGGCCGGAGGGTCGCCCCATGCAACTTCTAATTTATCTCCTCGCCGCCGCGCTCGGGTTCTTCGGTCTGGTCTTCGTCGTCGGCTCGCAGGGCGAAGTGCTGCGCCTCGTCGTCGGCGTGCTGCTGTTTGCCGGTGCCGCCGTGCTCGTCTACCTCACCCGCGCCCGGCCCCAGATTGTGCAGACCACCGTCCAGCAAAAGATTGACCTGAGCGGCGACGTGAAACTGGAGAACCTGACCTGCAAGAACTGCGGCGGGCGGCTCACCGAGAAATCCATCAGCATCAAGGCCGGCGCCGTGTTCA
>JANWXR010000441.1 GCA_025057205.1 Anaerolineales bacterium
CGGAAGCTGGGGCGCACGCTGGGACAGCGCAATTCCCTGCGGCGCACCCTCATCTGCCAACTCCTTAAGTACGAACGTATCAAGACCACCGAAGCCAAGGCCAAGTTCATTCGCAGCGAGGTGGAAAAGCTGGTGACCATTGCCAAGCGCGGCCTGAAGGCCGATGCCGAGGACTCACCCCTCGCCAAGGCCCGGGCCGTGTACGCCCGTCGCCGGGTCAAGGCCAAGATCAACAACGATGCGCTGACCAAAAAGATGTTTGACACGCTGGCGCCGCGCTATGAAAAGCGGCCCGGCGGCTACACGCGCATCCTCAAGCTCGGCCCGCGCCTGGGCGATGCAGCGGAGATGGTGTTGCTTGAGTTCGTAGAGGAGTAATCATCAGTCTTCAGTCTTCAGTCTTCAGTCTTCAGTCTTCAATTCCCGGCATGATGACTGATGACTCAAGATTGGCTCGCTATCGCGCCCTCGTCGAGTATGACGGCACGGATTTCCTGGGATTTCAACGGCAGGCGCAAGGGCGCACCGTGCAGGGCGAACTGGAGCACGGCCTGCGCCGAATCGGTTGGCGAGGGACGGCGGTGCTGGCTGCGGGGCGAACCGACGCAGGCGTCCATGCCGCCGGCCAGGTGATCGCCTTTGACCTGGAGTGGCAGCACGGCGAGGCGGCCCTGCTGCGTGCGCTCAACGCCAACCTGCCCGCCGATGTAAGCGTCAGGTCGGTGGAGGAGTGCAGACCGGATTTCCATCCGCGGTACAGCGCCAAAGCGCGCCGCTAT
>JANWXR010000442.1 GCA_025057205.1 Anaerolineales bacterium
CTGCCGAGGACAACGCTGAATAGTGCAGCGGCCAGGCCGGCGAGGTAGGGAGAGGCAATTTTGGATTTCTGCCTTTGAACTGCGGATTGGCCGTCGGGAGAGGCGGCGGTCGAGACCGAAGGCTCACCGGCTGCAGCGACGGCCTGTGCTTCGATGCCGGCTGCCGGCTGCGGCACGAGCTGCGCTTCGGTGAGCCGCCACTCATAGTCTCCGCCCGCGGCGACCATTGCGGCCCGCTCGTTTGCCTCTACTTGTCCATTGCCTGAAGAAACAGCCGGCGTAATCCGGTCATCAACTGCCGGCCTTCCCTCCCGCCTTCCTCCTTCTTCCTTCTCCCTTCTTCCTTCTTCCTTCCTCCTTCTTCCTTCTCCCTTCTCCCTTCTTCCTTCCTCCTTCTTCCTTCCACCTTCCACGAGGTTGTAGGCCACGCAGAAAGCGTTGACGCCCACCAGCGAGAGCAACATGGGCAGGATGAGGTTGTAGGCCAGCGCCGGGACGATGCCGAGCAGCTTGGTCAGGATGCCGGCGACGACGAAGCCGTAGTAGTAGTAGTTGAGGTAGCCGCCTGCCAGCCAGGGGTCGTAGGGCGGGAAGTACGTGCTCTTGAGCACCGCGTTGAAGTACGAGAAGTCCATCGGCTTCTCGCCGCCCTTCCACGGATGCCACAGGTCGGGGTTGCCGGAGCGGATGAACAGCATGAAGAGGAAGAGCGCCAGCGCCAGCGCCTCGACCGCAGCGATGTAGCGCCAGTTCCCCTTCACCCAATCTCTAATCTCC
>JANWXR010000443.1 GCA_025057205.1 Anaerolineales bacterium
CGCTGCATCTCAACCTCGCCATCCGCCGTTCGCCGTTCGCCGCCGCGCTGGGCGACCGCCCTTTCCGGGACGAATGGTATGAAGTTATTGTGATGCTGGCGGGGATTTGCGACCGGCCTGCCGAACTGGTCAGGTGGCTGGGGCGAGAGGTGGTGGAAAGGAAGCGCGGGCGCGCGGCCTTGCTTGTGCAGCGCTGTTGGGAGACGAGCGCGGCGGCGGAAGATGCCGAAGCACGTCGCGTGGTGGTAGATGCGCTGGTGGCCGCGCTGCGCGATGCGGATGCGTGGGTGCGCTGGCGCGCGGTGTGGGCGCTAGAGGAAATCAAGGATGCGCGGGCGGTCGCGCCGCTGGCGGCCGCGCTGGGCGATGCGGATGCAGAGGTGCGCCGGAGCGCGGCGGAGGCGCTGGGGAAAATCGGTGATGCGCAGGCGGTCGCGCCGCTGGTGGCCGCGCTGGGCGATGCGGATGCAGAGGTGCGTGAGCGCGCGGCGGAAGCGCTGGGGAAAATCGGTGATGCGCAGGCGGTCGCGCCGCTGGTGGCCGCGCTGGGCGATGCGGACTGGCAGGTGCGCGGGAGCGCGGCTGACGCGCTGGGGAAAATCAAGGATGCGCGCGCGGTCGCGCCGCTGGTGGCCGCGCTGGGCGATGCGGACTGGCAGGTGCGCGGGAGCGCGGCGGGGGCGTTGGGGAAAATCAAGGATGCGCAGGCGGTCGCGCCGCTGGTGGCCGCGCTGGGCGATACGGAGTGGGTGGCGCGCTGGCGCGCGGCGTGGGCG
>JANWXR010000444.1 GCA_025057205.1 Anaerolineales bacterium
GTGGCTGACGGCAAGTTGCAGCAAATCGTTGGCCGGACGGATGACCAGCCCCAGTAGATAGAAGCCGCCGAAAAGTGCGAACAGGCTTGGCCAGGTAGGCAGAGCCTGAAGTCGTGCCGGCCGGCGCGATGACGAGGCGGAAGGTTGGCTCAGTCGCATCCGGGTCATTCTACTGCGAATCCCGAACGTCCAACCAAGTGGCCGGAAAGCGCCGTGGGCACGCAAAACCTGTCAGCCGCGCCCTGAGCGGACGCTGAGCGAAGTCGAAGCGGCAGTCGAAGGGGCGGCACCTTCCCTGACAACCTTTGCGTGCACACAAAGCGCCAGCCCGGTTCCTGTGTTAGGTCACCGGGCTGGCAGGTAGGGCGAAGGTGCTCAGATCAAGATGGCGGTGTAGGCACTCCGGGGTTGAGGTAGCCACCTGTGCAGAACTGCTCACTTAGCGGCCAGGGATACGGGCACGGGATGGGCGGCGTGTTGGTCGGCAATGGTGTGAAGGTTGGTGTGGGCGGCAGGGAGGTATTGGTCGGCGTCCGCGTGTTGGTGGGCACCGGAGTCGGGGACGGCCCGGGCGTGTTTGTGCGGGTCGGTGTGTTTGTGGGGGTCGGTGTGTTTGTGGGGATCGGTGTGTTTGTGCGGGTCGGTGTGCTGGTCAGGGAAGGCGTAATCGTCGGTGTCCGCGTGCTGGTGAGCGTCGGAGTCGGGGACGGCCCGGGCGTGTTTGTGCGGGTCGGTGTGTTCGTGCGGGTCGGTGTGCTGGTCAGGGAAGGCGT
>JANWXR010000445.1 GCA_025057205.1 Anaerolineales bacterium
CGCTACCTGCAAATCTGCACCGACCTGCCCTGCGCCCTGCGCGGCGCGGACGAGTTCGCGGCGGAGCTGCTCCGGCGTCTGGGCGTAAACTGGGGCGAGACCACGGCGGACGGCGAGTTCACCGTCGAGCACGTCATGTGCATCGGTGCATGCGACAAAGCGCCCTGCTTCCAAATCCAGGACCGCACCGGAATCCACTTCCACGAGAGCGAGTCGGCGGAGAAGCCGATGACAGTGGACGAGGCCTTGAAAATCCTAGACGAAGTCAGACAAAGTGCCTGATGCGTATTGCGTGTTCCGTAATTGGATTACGCAATACGCAACACGTAAGCATGCCCCACATCCTCCTTCGCCACCGGGACATCCCCGACATTCATAAGCTGGACGTATATCTGGCTCATGGCGGCTTCGAAGCGTTCCGAAAAGCCGTGACGCAAATGACGCCGCAGCAGGTGATTGATGAAGTTAAGGCTTCTGGCCTGCGCGGGCGCGGCGGCGCGGGCTTCCCCACCGGCCTGAAATGGTCGTTCCTCACCAAAGACGTTTTCCCGCGCTACGTCATCATCAACTCGGATGAGTCCGAGCCGGGCACGTTCAAAGACCGCGAGATTATGACGCACAACCCCTTCCAGTTCCTCGAAGGGGCGATGATCACGGCCTATGCCTCGCAGGCCAACGTGATCTACAACTACGTGCGCGGCGAGTACTGGGACGTCGTCGTCGGCCTGGAGAAGTGCGTGGCGGAGCTGTATGCGCGCGGCTTCCTTGGCC
>JANWXR010000446.1 GCA_025057205.1 Anaerolineales bacterium
GTGACGGGCCGTGCGCGCGAGTTCGCCGTGCCGCCGGTGCAGACGCCGGTGGGCGCGACGTTCGACGGGCAATTCAGGCTCATCGGCTACGACTTCGCGCAGACCGAAGCCGAAGTGCGCCTCGCGCTCGTATGGCAGGCCCTGGCCCAGCCGCGCGGCGATTACAAGTACTTCGTCCACCTCTTCGACCCGGCCACCGGTTCCATCGCGACACAGTTCGACGCCGTGCCGCGCAACTTCACCTACCCGACCACGCGCTGGGTGAAGGCTGAAGTAGTAACGGAGGCCGTCACGCTCTCGCTGGGTGACGTGCCGCCGGGGCGCTATCAAATCGCCGTGGGCTGGTACGACCCGAACCTGCCCGATCTGCCACGCCTGCCCGCCTTCGATGCGCAGGGCCAATCGCTGGCAGACGGGCGCGTGGTGCTGCCGGTGGATGTGAAGGTTGGAGATTAGAGATTGGGGATTGCTCGTGCTCGTTTTTCTTGGCGGCCTTTGCGCCTTCGCGGTTCAAACAGCGGGAACACGAATGAACACGAATGGCAACGAATGGGCACGAATGAGAGGACACGAATGAGCACGAATGGCAACGAATGGACACGAATGAGGGGACACGAATGAACACGAATTGGGACGAATGGGCACGAATGAGGGAGGGCGAATTGTTCGCAGTCATTCGCCCAACTTTGTGCTTCGTGAAAGATGCCGAGTAACTGCTCAGCCGTCCTGATTTATCCGCAGATGACGAAGCTTATCGCAGAGAAAATC
>JANWXR010000447.1 GCA_025057205.1 Anaerolineales bacterium
TCCTCTGGCCTTGGCATGCATCGGGTGCAGAGCGACTGATCGACAGACTGCCTCATCTACGTTTGCAATTGGCCGTAACCCCATTTCTGTATCCGCCATATTATGGCAGCGAACAGGTCAACTGCGTGTTCGACCATGAGTATCCTATCTATTTCACCGGCGAGAAGGATTTCGGCGAACCGATCTCATCAACCGTGGTCCATAACGATGGTATCCGGCGACCTATAGGAGGGATCGGAACGCCGGGATGTTACAGCGGGCATGATGGTATTGACTACGGCCTGGTTTATGAGCGTGTTCTGGCAGCGGCAGATGGAACCGTCGGCGATGCTCGTTGGGCGTTTCCACAGAACCATCGGGCGGATTTGGGCATGTTTATGCCCAGGATGGGGCCGATCTCCTTGATGCCGTACTTGAAGGCCACGCGCCCGGCCCGCAGCGCGATGCCGCTGGACGCGCCGGTGAGGAGGGCTTTCGAGCCGGCGATGTTCATCGGGCTACCGGCAGGATGCTGCCGGTTTTCTCCCTTGTGGCTCTAAGCCGCTTTGCTGCCCGTCGGTTCCGTTCCGGCGCGCTAAACCACAATGTTGACCAGCCGGCCTTTCACGTACACGACGTTCTTGGGTGACTTGCCGTCCATGTACTTGCGCGCGCCCTCGCTGGCCAGCGCTGCGGCCTTGATGGCATCCTCCGATGTGTCGGCGGGGACGGTGATGTGGTCGCGCACCTTGCCGTTGACCTGCACCGCCAGGGTGATGACCTCTTC
>JANWXR010000448.1 GCA_025057205.1 Anaerolineales bacterium
AAGCCGGAGTCGGCCGGCCATGCCGAGATGTGGGAGGGCGGGCCGGAGGAAGTGGCAGAGAAGATTGTGGCGCTGATTAGAGAGAAAGGGCTTTTGAATCGCTGAGTCGCTGAGTTTGCTGAGGCGCTGAAGTGGTGCGAGTCAGCGTAATCAGCGCGCTCAGCGTTTCAGGGCTTTTGAATCGCTGAATTGCTGAAGGCGCTGAGGCGGACGCAAGTACGTTGTCTTTGCTGCTAAAGCGCTGAGGTTGCTAAGGATACTGAAACCGAGAGGAGTATGCCATCCCCACTGCTGTAAGCGCTGAGGCGGTAGCGTTCAGCGTAATCAGAGCGCTCAGCGTTTCAGCGATCTGAACACCTATGACGAACGACATCTTTATCCTCGCTGAACACCTTGACGGCAAACTGGCCGACATCACTTTTGAACTGGCGGGCAAGGGTAAACAACTGGCCGCTGCGCTGGGCGGAAAGGCCGTCGCGGTCGTGCTGGGCAGCGGCGCACGGGCGCTGGCCGAGACCATCAGCGCCGACGCCGTGTTGTACGTGGACGACCCCGCGCTGGCCGAGTTCAACCCCGAGGCATACGGCCGCGTGCTGGCCGCGCTGATCCGGGAGCGCGCGCCGCGCTTGGTGATGCTGGGCAACACTTCGGTGGGCATGGACCTGGGCGCGTGGCTCTCGGTCATGACTGGCCTGCCGTTGATCGCCTACGTCAACGGCCTGGCCGCCGACGGCGGGACGATCGTGGCGACCTCCCAAAT
>JANWXR010000449.1 GCA_025057205.1 Anaerolineales bacterium
AACATGTCGCACCGTTCTCTTGCGTAGCTTTGGGCGGAGAATAGGATCGGCGACGCACTCGCTGGAACGGCGCACGACTCCACCGCAATGATGTATGGTTCTTTCCCGAAGATCATGTAGCTGCTGTACAGCTCTTTCGCAGTCATTGTTGGTTTGTAGGCGGAAGCCAGATACTCATCCACGATTCGCTTCGCTGCCTCAATCGCGAGTTCCAATGAGTCGAAAGTCTCATACTCATAGTTCTCGCTCTCATTCATGTAATGAAAGTTATCCGCGATGATCACTTTGAATGGCATGGCACAGCATAGTGCTGCCCAACGGCTGGCGCTTCACCTGCGCCGCGAAGCGCAGCGGAGCGGCGTCAGGTGGAAGCGCGTGTTAGCCGCCAGCCATTTTCGTGAGTATAGGCTTGAACTCAAGCAGCATCCTTGATTTGATGACGATACCCAGATTGATCGGGATTCGAGATACTGGAACAGGTTTCATTTCAGTTGGCACGGGCAAGATTTCAATCCTCCCTTCCACAGTATACTGCGGGCCTGCAAACAAAACACCAAGAAATTGAATCCTTGTTCCGATGATAGTGGCGCCCTGCCTATCGGTGTAGGTTCCAAGGTTATAAAGCAAGACAGGAGAGCCACTAGACCCAGGAAAACATGCAGCGTCAATTAGAAACTCCTGCCGTCCTTCGTAATTCAGATTTGGATGTGTAGCAGTGATTCCTTTCCTGAAAATCGGCATGTTATTTTTGGAGTCCCAG
>JANWXR010000044.1 GCA_025057205.1 Anaerolineales bacterium
GATGCGCGCGGCGGGGCCGGGGGCCGTCGTCGCCGTCAACAACCCGCCGGCCTTCTATTACCATACCGGCCTGGCCTCCATCGCCATCCCCGCCGACGATGTGGAGACCCTGCTGCGCGCCATGGCCGACTTCGACGCGCGCTGGCTGGTGCTGGATGCCAACGTCGCCGAGGGGCTGGCCGGCTTAGCCGCCGACCCGACCGGCGAGCCGCGCCTGCAACTGCGCGCCACCTTTGGGGAGACCTATGTGCTTGAGCGAGCGCCGTAACTCATGAAGCCCATCGCCCGGCTGCGTTCCCCCCTCACTTTGTTCGTGCTGCTAAGCGTGCTGACCGCGCTCGTCTATCTGAGCGTTAGCCGCGCCTACGGCTACGTTGGATTTGGTCTGGATGACGCCTGGATTCACCAGACCTACGCCCGCAATCTGGGCATGCGCGGCGAGTTCGCCTTCATCCCCGGCCGGCCCTCCGCCGGCTCCACTGCGCCGCTATGGACAGGCCTGATTGCGCTCGGCTACATGTTGCGCCTCGAGCCGCGCCTGTGGACGTATGCGCTCGGCGCGGCGAGCCTGAGCCTCGCGGCCTGGCTGGCGCACCGGCTGGTGGCCGTCTATTGGCCGGAGCGGCGGATGGCGGCTCTGTTGGCCGGCGCGGTCGTGGCGCTGGAGTGGCATCTCGGCTGGGCGGCGATGTCCGGCATGGAGACGGTGTTGTTCGCCGCGCTGGCGCTGGCCGCGTTCGCGCTGCCGGAGGAACGGCCCGACTGGCTCGGACTCGTTGCCGGCTTCAGCGTCCTCCTCCGGCCCGACGGCCTGACCCTGCTGCCATTCGCTGCGGCGCGGCTGGTCTGGCCGCGCTGGCGCGGATGGAAGGCGCTGCTCCACTTGCTGGCCGCGTTCGCCGCCGTGTTCGGGCTGTACCTTGGCTTCAACTTCTGGCTGAGCGGCAGCCCGTGGCCGAACACTTTCTATGCCAAGCAGGCCGAGTACGCCGTGATGCGCGAGTTCCCGCTGTGGGCGCGCGCGGTCTGGCGTTGCGAGTTGAACGGTCGCTGCGAGCCGGGCGTCGCCTTGTTGCCGTGGATCGGGGCGCAGGTTCTGCTGCTGCCGGGCCTCGCAGCCGGAGCAGTGCGGGCGGTGCGGGAACGGAGATGGGAGCGGCTGCTGCCGTTGCTGTGGGCGGCGGCCTTCATCGCCGCCTACGTGCTGCGCCTGCCGGTCAGCTACCAGTATGGCCGCTACGTCATGCCCGTCATTCCTGCGCTGATTGTGCTCGGCGTGGGCGGCGTGTGGGAGCTTTGGCGTTTGCACAGCGAGCGACTCTGGCCGCGTGTACTAAGCCGGACGTGGGCCGCAGCCTTTGGCGCGCTGACGCTGATTTTCTGGGGGCAGGGCGCTTTGCTCTACGCCCGCGATGTACGCATCATCGAGACGGAGATGGCCGCGACGGCGCGCTGGGTCGCGGTCAACACGCCACCCGGCGCGCTCATCGCCGCGCACGATATCGGCGCGCTCGGCTACTTCGGCAACCGACCCCTGCTCGACCTGGCCGGCCTGATCTCGCCTGAAGTCATTGAATTCATCCGCGACGAAGCGCGCCTGGCCGACTGGCTCACCCGGCAGGGCGCGGAATATCTGGTCACCTTCCCGGGTTGGTATCCAAAGTTGACGGAAGCGGTTGCCGCGCAGGAAGTGTTTCGCACCGGCGCGCCCTACAGCCCGGCTGCCGGCGGCGAAAATATGGCCGTGTATCGCTGGCCTCCGGCTTCCACATCTGCCAACGAATACTAACTGTCTCCTTGTTTGCACCTGACTCTCCCTTCTGTTATACTCGTCCTGGGCCATAGCTTTAGGCGAGCGAGAGTTGCCCTATGGACACCGTAACCATTCTCCTCGTGGATGATCATCCGCTATTTCGGCAGGGACTGCGGAACGTGCTTTCTGAGCAGCCGGACCTCAAAGTCGTTGGCGAGGCCGGCGATGGCCCGGCGGCACTTGAGCTAGCCCGCAAATTGCATCCGGATGTCATGTTGCTGGACATCAACCTGCCGGGCATGAACGGATTGCAGGTCATCCGGCAGATTCAGGCAGAGCGCTTGGGTACGCGGGTGGTGATGTTGACCGCGTACCATGACCTGGAACAGGAATTGCACGCCTTTCGCGCCGGGAGCCGAGCGTATTGCCCGAAAGACGTGACGCCCAAGCACCTGGTACAGGTCGTACGCTGGGTCAAGCAGGGCCACTATGTGGTCGGCGACCGGGTTTACGATCACCAGGATTTGCAGAACTGGCTGGAGGCCGGCATTGAGAAAGCAGGCCGGCCCTACATCAGCGATACGCGCGAGGCCTTCTCGCCGCTCTCCCCCCGCGAAATGGAGATTCTGGAGTGTGTGACGCGCGGGATGAGCAACAAAGAGATCGCCTATTCGCTCGGCATCAGCCATCAAACGGTGAAGAACCACATGACGGCGATTTTGCAGAAGCTTGACGTGGAAGACCGTACCCAGGCGGCGGTCTATGCGCTGCAACATGGTTGGGTGCGGTTAGATGAATCCGCTTCCGACTCCACCACTAAGTCATCCTGAAGCGCCAGGCAGTATCGGATGGATTCAGAGGCCCCCTCCCCGCTGGAGACGTTGCTTGAGGAAGCGCGCCTCGAATTAGAGTCCACCCAGCGCGAGCTGCGCGATATCAAGCTGACCCTTCATCAAAGTCGCGCCGAGCTGGACAAGCTCACCCAGCGCAACGCGCAGATCGCCGCCCACCTGCGGCAGATGCAGGCCAACCTGGAAAACATGCCGCGCGCTGAGATCAAGTCGGCCTACGAAGCCGCTCAGGACGCGCAGCAGCGTCTCTTCGCCATGCGCGGCCAGGTGGAGCGGCTGCAGGCCGACCAGCAACATTTAGAGCGGCTGGCTGATTATCTCAAGAAAACCATCGCTACACTTGAAGAACTGGCCGCCTCGGTGCAGCCCGGCCAGAGTGGCGCCGGCGATAAGCCCTTGATTGCGCGCATCGTTGAAGCACAGGAGACCGAGCGGCAAAAGCTCTCTCGTCAAATCCACGACGGCCCGGCACAGGCGCTTTCCAACTTCGTCCTGCAGTCGGAAATCGCCATGCGGCTCTTCGAAAGAGACCCGGCCCTGGCTCGCGCCGAGCTAGCCAACATGAAGACCGCCGCCGCCACCGCTTTGCAGAAAATCCGCGACTTTATCTTTGACCTGCGGCCCATGATGCTGGATGACCTGGGCTTGGTGCCGACCGTCAAGCGATATGTGGATGCCTTCAAAGACAAGAGCGGCATCCCGACGACACTGACGATTACCGGGACGGAGCGCCGCCTCGAGTCCGTCCGTGAAGTGATGATTTTTCGGGGCTTGCAGGAATTGTTGAGCAACGTCCGCAATCATGCCCAGGCGACGGAAGTGCACGTGACGCTGGACACTGACGATGTCCGGGTGCGGGCTATTGTGGAAGACAACGGCAGAGGCTTCAACCCGGAGATCCTGGCCGATAGCAAGCAAAAGACTGTTGGACTGTCTGCGCTCAAGGAGCGCATCGAGCTGCTGGGCGGCGCTTTGGAGCTGGATAGCCAGCCGGGCCAGGGCACACGCGTCGTGATGGATGTCCCCGTAGGTGAGCCGGTCTGAAGCCGTTGGGCACCTGCATTCTACGCGCCCAGCGCCGATTTGCGTTTTGCGCCGGTGAAAGTAAGATACGCCGCCGTCAACTTTGGCCAGCAGCACTGTCTGCGTTGCCTGCGGCCGTTATTTCAGAGGAGGTCTAGATGCAGCGAAGTCGCTTGCTCATCATCGTGGCGCTCATACTCTTGGTCCTGAGCGTGGGCGGTGTCTTCCTGTTGCTTAACCTGAATAACCAGACAGCCCCGCCCAGCAACGGTCAGACGCCGACCGTCCCGGAGGTCATTGAAGTCACCCAGCCGCCGTCCGCTAAGCTTGACTTGATTGGCACCGGCCAGAACTTGAGCCGCGGTCAGGTCGTTCCCACCGAAGCGCTCATCATCCTTCCGTGGCCTACGGAAATGGTGCCACCCTCGGCATTGACCGACCCCAACCAAGTCGTCGGGCGGTTGGCGCGTTACGATATTCCGCGTAATTCGCCGTTGCTGTCCACCATGTTGGTGGTCTCCCCTACTCAAGTGTCGCGCTTCGGCTCGGATGCGGCGTTGCTGATCCCGCCCGGCTCGACGGCCATCTCTATCCCCTATGACCGGAAGAGTGGCGTCGCCCTCGGCATCCGCGACGGCGACTACGTGAATGTCATCGTCTCCTGGGCGCTGGTAGACATTGATGAGAAATTTCAGAGCGTGCTGCCCAACTTGACGGCCGGTGTACTGCCGGCGGAAGCTCCGGTGCCCGGCCCGGAAGGCTCCGGCATCACACAGGGCAGCATCGTCGCCGCCGTCACCGGAGCCGGTTCGGGAAACATGCAGGGCCGCGTGGAGACTGACCCGGTGCTCAATCAGCCGTTCTACATCGTGCCGTCCGAGCCACAGCGCGCCCGCCTCGTCTCTCAGAGCATTATCCAGAACGCCCTTGTGCTGCGCGTCGGCGACTTCGGCCCGATCGCGCCGGTCTTCGTTGAGCCAACGCCGACCGCTGCGCCGCCCGACCCGAACGCAACGCCGACGCCGCCGTCCCCGCCTACCCCCACGCCTCCGCCGCCGGACCTGATTACGCTTGTGGTTAGCCCGCAGGATGCGCTGGTTTTGAACTACGTCATGCGGATGATGGAGCGTTACCCGGATGCTTTGAAGATCACCTTGACCTTGCGCCCGCCCGGCGACTTAACGATTGCGGAAACGCAGAGCGTGACGATGCAATACATGTTCGAGCGCTTCAACATCTCGCTGCCCGCAAAGTTGAACTACGGGCTGGACACTCGACCGCTGCCGTCGGCGCCTGCAGCCACGCCCACGACGCCCTGATGCTCCCGGTGGCGCGTCTGTAAACAACCGAATCGGTTCCTGAAGCGACGACGAGAGGTCGTCCCTTTGAAGTTCAGACTGGCATGGAAGCTGGCGTCCTTTGAGCATATGCTGAGGGCTTAGGTATGGCACCCGACGACAAGACGCGTGTTTTGATTGTGGATGACATCGCCGAGACGCGCGAAAACATCCGCAAACTGTTGCAGTTCGAGCCGGATATTGACGTGGTGGCCATGGCACGCACCGGCCGGGAAGCCGTGCAGCTGGCCAAGGAGACGAAGCCCAACGTTATCCTGATGGACATCAACATGCCGGATATGGACGGCATCACGGCCACGCGTCTAATTGTCCGAGACGTGCCCACCACGCAGATTGTCATGGTCTCCGTCCAGCAGGACACCGATTACATGCGGCAGGCCATGCTCGCGGGCGCGCGCGACTTCCTCTCCAAGCCGCCCTCCGCCGACGAGTTGATCAACACCATCCGCCGGTTGGGCGAAATCAGCCGGGAAAACGAACGCAAGCTCAGCGTTGCAACAATGGAAGCCAGTCCGGTGAGCAGTCCACGCAAAGCCGGCTTGGACGGCAAGATCGTCGCCCTCTTTAGCCCCAAGGGGGGCTCCGGTTGTACCACCTTGGCTACAAACTTAGCCATCGCCTTGCAAAGTGAAGACACGAAAGTCGTATTAGTAGACGCCAACATTCAGTTTGGCACTGTTCATGTCTTCCTCGGCCTGAAGAGCAAGTACACCATTGTGAACCTGGTGCAGCAGAGTGAGGAGCTGGATGAGGCCTTTCTGCAAAGCGTCCTGGCAACCCACCCCTCAGGCCTCAAGGTCGTCCTCGGGCCGGCCACGCCGGAGGACGCCGAATTGGTGCTGGCCTCGCCGCTCAAAAAGCTGCTCGAAGACCTGAGCCGGCTGTTTCATTACGTCATCGTGGACCTCGCCTCCGTGCTACGTGAACAGGAGCTGGCGGTGCTGGACGTGGCCGACCGCATCCTGCTGGTGGGCACGCCCGAAATCCCTTCTCTGGCTAATGTAAAGAAGTTCTTTGATCTCAGTGAGAAGCTGGAGTACCCGAAGGACAGAATCATGCTGGTGCTAAACCGTATGGACAAACGCTGGGGCATTTCGGTGCAGGTCGTTGAGGACCGGCTCAAACATGGAGTGAGGGCGCAAATTCCTTTCGATGACAAGACCGTGGTCACCTCAATCAATAGCGGCGTGCCCCTGGCAATAGCCAATCGCAATATGCCTGTCACGCAGGCGATTTTTGACCTTGCCCAGCGCGTGCGCGAAGAATTTGCCCCCAAAGAAGCGCCACAGGCTAATAAAAAACCCGTAATAAAGCCCCGTTCCTTGTTTGACCGTCGGTAGTTTATAATTAAGCGCAACAAAGTTAGGCTTGCATTGAGAGGTTGTTATGTCGCTCCTAAAACGGATTGAGAGCCGTCAGGCAGGGCAAACCCAGTCAGGGGTGCCGAGTGGGCTTGGGCCTGTAACCAGTTCCCCGGCCAGTAGCAAGAGTGAAGACCAGGCTTCCAAGTTAGCCGAATTGCGCCTGCGGCGTGTCGCGCCGCCGGCCGGCGTTGTGGCCGCTCAGGCCGGTGGCGCCGGCGGTCTGCTTGACCTGAAAGCCCGCGTGCAGAACAAATTGCTGGCCGAACTCGATCCCTCTATGGATATCTCGCGCACTGCCGAAGTGCGCCAAACCATTGAAGAGTTGTATGAGAACATCCTGGCCGAAGAAGCCATCGTGCTCTCACGCGCCGAGCGCAAACGCCTCTTCGATCAGATTGTTTCCGAAATCCTCGGCCTGGGGCCGCTAGAGCCGCTGTTGCAGGATGAATCTATCACTGAGGTGATGGTGAACGGCCCAAAGAACGTCTTCGTCGAGCGGCGCGGCAAGATCGAGCGTGCTCCAGTCGTCTTTGAGACCAATGAGCACGTGATGCGCATCATTGACCGCATCATGTCGCCGCTGGGCCGGCGCATTGACGAGTCTCATCCCTACGAAGACGCCCGCCTGCCGGACGGTTCCCGCGTGAATGCCATCGTGCCACCTATCGCACTCTGCGGCCCGACCCTCACCATCCGCAAGTTCTTCAAGAAGCCGCTGACCATTGAGAAACTGATTGAGTACGGCTCGGTCACGGCGGAAGCGATGGAGTTCATGCGCGCCTGTGTCATGGCGGCCTGTAACATCGTGGTCGCCGGCGGCACCGGTTCCGGCAAGACCACCTTCCTGAACATCATTTCCAGTTTCATCCCGGCGGACGAGCGCATCATTACCATCGAGAATGCTGCTGAGTTGCAGCTGCGTCAGGAGCACGTTGTCAGCTTGGAGTCGCGCCCGCCCAACATCGAAGGCCGCGGTGAGGTCACCATCCGTGACCTGGTCGTCAACTCGTTGCGTATGCGCCCCGACCGCATCGTAGTCGGCGAGATCCGCGACGGCGCCGCTCTGGACATGCTCCAGGCCATGAACACCGGCCATGAAGGCTCGATGACCACTTGTCACGCCAACAGCGCGCGCGACTCGCTCGCCCGTCTGGAAACTATGTGTCTGATGGCCGGCATGGACCTACCCGTGCGCGCCATCCGCGAGCAAATCGCCTCGGCCATCAATATCATCGTCCACCTAGGCCGACTGCAGGATGGCTCGCGCAAGGTGCTGCAGATTACCGAAGTTCAGGGCATGGAAGGCGATGTGATCACCCTGGCCGACATCTTCGTCTTTGAGCAAACCGGTATTGAAAAGAACCGAATCGTCGGCCGGCTGCGCCCGACCGGCCTGCGACCGCGTTGTATGGAGAAAATAGAGGAAGCCGGCATTCATTTGCCCGCCTCGGTCTTTGGGGTAGGCGAACGCGGCCGTTACTAAACGCGACCGGCTGTCCACGGGTAGCGCAACATGTCCCCAATGTCTATTGCCGTAATCGCTGGCCTTGTGCTGGCGTGGGCCATCGGCATCGGCGTAGTGGTTGCTTCCTTTCGGCGGGGCAGCGCCGTCGAGGAACGGCTAGGCGAGTTTACGCGCGGTAGCGGTACCGCGGTAGCCACGCGACGCGAAGCCGGGACGCCTCGGCCAAGCATCCTGGTCGAGGGCCTGAACCGCGCTATTGAACGACGGGCCTTCTTTGAACCGATCGCCCGTGACCTGGCCCGGGCCGACATCAAACTGACCGTCGTCGAGTATTTGATCGTTCATATCATCCTGGCGCTCGGCGTCTTTGTCATCGTCTGGTTCCTGCGTCAGGACTGGGTTCCCGGATTGGTTGCCGGGGCGCTCAGCTTGTTTGCCCCGCGCTTATATGTCGGCTGGCGGCAACGGCAGCGCCTGAACAGGTTCGATGGCCAGCTGGCTGATATGCTCAACCTGGTGGTCAACGGCCTGCGCGCCGGCTACAGCGTCAATCAGGCGCTTGAGTCGGTCAGCCGTGAAATGCCGCCCCCCATCTCGTCGGAGTTCAGGCGTGTTATGCAGGAGATACAGCTTGGCATTCCGCAGGAAGATGCGTTGGCAAACCTGACCCGACGCATCCCCAGCAAAGACCTGGATTTCGTCGTGACCGCCATCAACGTTCAACGTGAAGTTGGCGGCAACCTCGCCGAAATCCTGGATACCATCAGCTTCACCATCCGCGAGCGCGTCCGCATCCGTGGCGAAATCCAGACGCTGACGGCCCAGGGTATGATTACCGGCTATGTGATTTCATTCCTGCCTATCGGCCTGGGCGTTTTGCTGTATTTCATCAACCCGGAATACATCGGCCGGTTCTTTTTTCAGGAGACTTTTGCCTTGCAGGTTTGCGGCTGGAGCATGGTCATCACCGCGCTGATGCTCATCATCATCGGTTTCCTCATCGTCCGCAAGATTGTAAGTATTGAGGTGTAACATGGCCTGGTGGGTGTGGCTCATCCCGGTTGTCGTTCTTATCGTTGCCGTTTTGCTTGTCATTGTAGGCCGGCGGGCGCAGGCGTTGGATGACCCGCTCCAGGCGCGGCTGGCGGAGTTCTCAACGCGCGAACGACCCAAGTCGCTCGAAGAGATCGAGATGTCGCAGCCGCTCTCCGAGCGCATCATCTTTCCGGCCCTGCAACGGCTGGGCGAGTTCGTGGTGCGCTTCACTCCGGAGAATGCGTTGCAGACCATCCAGCATGAGCTAGACCTGGCCGGCAATCCGCGCGGCCTGGATGCACGCTCCTTCTTCGCGCTGCGCATCTTCGCTGCCGTCGCCGGCTTTGGCTTCATCATCCTGATGGGCTTTATCGCAGCAGACCCAAGTTCGTTTTTCTCCTTTCAGTCCGGCGTTGCCAAAGTGTTGGCGACGGCCGCCGGGGCGGGCGTACTGGGCTTTTACATTCCCACGCTGATGTTGCGCAGCCGCATCCGTCGCCGCCAGGAAAACATCGTCAAATCCATGCCCGACGCGCTAGACCTGCTGACGATTTGCGTCGAGGCCGGCCTGGGCTTTGACCAGGCCCTGCAGCGCGTCAGTGAGAAGTGGGATAACGAACTTTCACTGGCCTTCGCGCGCTGCGTTCAGGAGATCCGCCTGGGCAAACTGCGCCGCGAAGCCTTGCGCGATATGGCCGACCGCATCGAAGTGCCGGACCTAACCAGCTTCGCTGCTGCAATCATTCAGGCCGACCAGCTTGGCGTGAGCATAGCGCGCGTGTTGCGTATCCAGTCCGATCAGATGCGCGTGCGCCGTCGCCAGCGTGCCGAGAAGAAGGCGCACGAAGCGCCGGTCAAGATGTTGATCCCGATGGTGTTCCTGATCTTCCCATCCATCTACATTGTGTTGTTAGGGCCTGCGCTCCTGCAGGTCATCGAGCAGTTTGGCTTTCCTGGAGGCTAAGCACCTCTCCGTCATAGAGAATATGCTGCTGGTTGCGCCGCCGCAGCCCGGCCCGGCGCACGTCAACCGGCGCGGTCGTTGGCGCCGGTGGCTTTGGGCGGCAGTAGATGTGGTCTTTCCGCCGGAATGCGCTGCTTGTCGCCGTCCGGGCATGCGATTGTGCGCCGACTGTCGCTCACAGTTTCGCCTGTTGGGTAATGAGGCGATATGCCCGCGCTGTGGCTACGCCCCCATGCCGACCGATTGTGAGAACTGCCGCCGCCACCCGCCGCCTGCTGCGTTGCGTAGCCTCCGCTCCGCCGCCTGGTTTGAAGGCCCCCTGCGCCGGGCGCTGCATCACCTGAAGTATCAGCGCGACATCTTGCTTGGCGATACGCTGGCCGAATGGCTGTGCGATCTCTACTATCGTGAAGGGTTGGCCGCAGACCTGATTGTGCCGGTGCCGCTTTCGCCCCAGCGGCTACGCGAGCGTGGATACAATCAGGCCGATTTGCTGGCGCGCCCGTTGGCGGAGTGGGCCGGCGTGCCCTATGCGCCGGGCGCCTTGCTGCGCTCCAGGCACACGCTCTCACAGGTCGGTCTCTCCGCCGATGAGCGTCGCCAAAACGTCGCCGGCGCGTTCGTGGCCGATCGCCGCCTGGTGGCAGGCCGGCAGGTGGTGGTCGTGGATGACGTCTGCACCACCGGCGCAACGTTAGCCGCCTGCGCCGAGGCTCTTCACGCCGCCGGCGCCGCCAAAGTCTGGGGCCTGACGCTCGCCCGCGCGCTTTGAACCGTTGCTATCCCGATGCCTACAGGCATCCTTGAATTTGCTGGAGGCACTATGGCAGTAACCGTCACCATTCATGGCCGAGATATTGAAGTAAAGCCCCGTTTGCAGGAATACGTGGAAAAGAAGGTTGGCAAGCTGGATCGTTACCTGACCCTGATCCGCGAGGCGCGCGTGGACCTGACCGAGAACCGGAACGCACGCTCGGCGGCTGACCGTTTTGTAGCGCAGCTCACCATCCCGCTCAAGGGCAGCGTCCTGCGTGCGGAGGAGCGCCACAGCGACGTGTTCGCCGCCGTGGATGCCGTGCTCGAGAAGATGAACCGCCAGATCGAGCGCTACAAGGGAAAGCGCTGGCGCGGGCGCGGCGATGGGACGAGCGCCGCAGAGGTAGCTCCAGAACCGGAGGAAACAGCGCCCGGTGTTGAATTAGAAGAGGAGCCAACCCCTGTAGTCGTTCGCCGTAAAAAGTTCGCGTTGACGCCGATGAACGAAGCTGAAGCCATCGAGCAGATGGCGCTAAGCGGCCACGACAATTTCTTTGTCTTCTTCAACGTCGAGAACAATCGCGTCAACATTCTGTACCGCCGCCGCGATGGTCAGCTTGGCCTGATTGACCCGGAGATTGATTAGGCAAAGGACAGCCACGCGCAGTAGCTGGCGAACCCCTCTGAGTGAAAGAGCAGGGCAGAGACGCGCCGTAGCGCGTCTCTGCGCTTAAATATGGCGTTGACGGTTTTTCTCTTTGTCGGTCCGATGGGTAACGGTGAGTTGGAGCGGTGGGTGGCCGGCGCGCGCCTGGCTGCCGCCCGCGACCTGATTACGCAGCTGGCCGCGCTGCCGGCGGTCAGCCGCATCGTGGTGGCAACCGCCGACCCGGAGCTGCCCCGCCGCTGTGCCGACTGGCCGGTGACCTGGGACGTTGACCCGCCGGCGACGCCCTTTCACTTCGGGCGAAGGCTGGCCGGGCTGATGGCCGTCTATCCGGCGGAAGCGTATGCCTACTTCGGCGCAGGCTGCGCGCCCCTGCTCGGCGACGACACGCTGGCCGAGGCCTTTGCCAACGTCACGCAGTCAGCACAGCCGCTGGCCGTCACCAACAATGCGCTCTCCTCCGATTGGCTGGTGTTGAACTGCCCCCAAGCGGTTCAAAGTCGCACCGACCGCCTGGGACGCGACAACATGCTCGGACCGGTGCTCAAGTACGAGGCGGGCATCGAAGTGCGCGGCCTACCGGTCTCCGCCGCCGCCCGCGCCGATATTGACACGCCCGCCGATGTGGTTGCGTTTTGTCTGTACCCGAACCTGCGACCTCATCTCGCACGCTACCTCTCGCAGAGTCCGCCCAGCACCTTCCTGCTCGAGCGCTGGCGCAGCGCCCGTGAGCGTCTGTTCATGCCGGGGAGCCGCGTCACACTCATCGGCCGGGTGGCTGCGTCGGTCTGGGTGCACTTGGAGGCGCGCACCCGCTGCTGGACGCGCGTCTTTTCCGAAGAGCGTGGCATGGCGGCAAGCGGGCGGCAGGCTGCCGGGCGCGTCTGCTCCCTGATCGCCGCACACCTGCAACGCATCGGCCCGGCGGCCTTCTTTGCCGAGCTGGCCGAGATGACAGATGTCGTCTTCTTCGATACGCGCGTGGCGCTGGCCGCCCTGGGCCGCTGGCCGAGCGCCGGCGACCGTTACGCCTCGGACGCGCTTCAGCCGGAAGCCGTGAGCGATGACTTCCTGCGTGAGCTGACCGTTGCCGCCCGCACCGCAACGCTGCCCGTTCTGCTCGGCGGGCACAGCCTGGTCACCGGCGACCTGCTGTTATTGCTGGACTCCTTCGCCGATGAGCCAAACGCGGCGATGGCCCCGGCCTTCGTTGAAGAGAAACGGCAATCGCGGTAAATTTGAAACGTGTCCACTGCAATCACTGCAATCAAGGAACGTGAATTCGGGATAACGCTTTCAACCGCGGAGCGCGCCGAGAACGCAGAGAAAAAAGAGAAAGGCTCTCCTGGCCATAGTAGGGGTTGGTACACGGATGGCACGGATGAGCACGGATGGCGCAGATTCTTCCCGCAAGAGTCCGTGTCTGTTCGTCCCATTGGTGCGCGCCTTTCCCGCCAAACCCGGCAGAGCCAAGAGAAATTATCTCTGCGCGCTCTGCATTCTCTGCGGTAAATCAGAGCGGCGGGGCTTATCCCGCACTAACGTTCAAGAGTGGAAACTATCAACAGGAGTAGAAAACGGCCCATGACGCAGACGACGGTATCAAATAGACCCATCGTTCGTTCAACCGGTGCCGGACGTTCCAAGTTCCTCATCGGCGGCCTGCTGGTGATCGGCGCGATCGCTTATCTCATCGTCACCACCATGCAGAGCACGGCGCAATACTTCTACACCGTGGAGGAAATCAGGGCGAAGGGCAGCAGCATCGTCGGGCAGAACCTACGCGCTTCCGGCGCAGTGCTGGGTGACACCATCACCTATGACCCGGCTACGTTGACCATCACCTTCGAGATGGCGCACGTCACCGCCGATAATCGCGAGATCGAGGCGCAGGGCGGGCTAGCGGCGGCGCTGCACAACGCCGTCTCCCGGCCGGATGCCCCGCGCCTCAAAGTTGTGTACGTCGGCCCCAAGCCGGATTTGTTGCAACACGAAGCGCAGGCCATCGTCACCGGCAAGCTCGGTGAAGACGGCGTTTTTTATGCCGACGAGCTGCTATTGAAGTGTCCGACGCGCTACGACGAAGCCGTGCCGAAGCAGGCCGAAGGTGGTCCGGGCGGCTAAAGAACCGTCATGAACCACAAAGAAAAACCGGGCGTAGTTGCGCCCGGTTTTTTGATTCCGGCATATCGGCGTCAGTTGCCGCTCAGACCGGCGCCGGTCACCGCTTCCAGCGCCTTCAGCTGCGCCTGACGCGCCAGGTCGGTGGCGGCGGCCAGGATGCGCAGGGCCTCCTCGGGGTTGTGGAAGCCCATGCTGTTCTCGGCGGCGATGAAGTCCCAGCGCAGCTGCGCAGCGCGATGCAGCTGCTGCGCTTCGGCCAGCCGGGCGGCGTCCACCTTCGGGTTCGCGGCGGCAGCCTTGATGGCGTCAATCGCGGCAACCAGCGCGTCTTCGGTCGCAATCATCGTGTCGTAGACCTGCTTCTGGATGATATTGACGCGGTCTACAACGTAGCCCACGCTGGTATGGCACGTGCCGCAGGCGGCCTCGGCGTTGAGCAGCG
>JANWXR010000450.1 GCA_025057205.1 Anaerolineales bacterium
CGGCGCCGGCATTGCCAAAGCCGTGCCTGGCATCCGGCAGAGCTTTGCCTGGGTAGTGGGTGCGCGGACGTTCGAGGAGACGGTGGAGAAGGCGAAGCTCTTCTCGCTCTACGATGTGCCTCAACAGATCAAGTGCCCGGTGCTCATCGTACACGGCACGCGCGACCACATCTGCGACTTCACCGCCAGCTACGAGATTGCGCGGCGGGTGCGCGCGCCGTTCACCGTCTAGCCCGTCGTCGGCGCGGACCACGAGGTGGCACAGCCTAAAGACCCGCGCATCGCCGGCCCGGCGATTGAGTGGCTGAGGCAAGTCTTCAGTCTTTAGTCATCGGTCTTTTGGCCATGATTGAAGATTGAAGACTGATGACTGATGACTGATGACTGATGACTATTTCCCGGGCAGCGAAAGCACGCCCAACACGAACAGCGCAGCGATGAGCAGTAGCCAGATGGCGTAACCTGCCACAATGGCCGGCAGGATGTGCCAGCCGGCGCGCACCGCCCACAACACCACGCCCAGCCACACCAGCCCCGGCAGCAGGCCGAAAAACATTGAGTGAATGGTCTCGCTCAGCAGCTTGGGGTCGCCGTCTGGGTCGCTGGCGATGACCCACAGTGCGAGAGGGATATTGATGGGCATGACGGCCAGGATGGCGGCCAGTGTGCGCGAGCGGTCACGCAGCACGGCGACGGCCAGGATGATGAGGATGGAGACGACGACGGGCAGGGTGCGTTGGAGGGACATGTGCGCATTGT
>JANWXR010000451.1 GCA_025057205.1 Anaerolineales bacterium
CGCGAGCTGCAGGGCAAGAACTTGTATGAGTAGATCGGTCTTAATGCAAAGCCGCTAGCCGCTAGCCACTAAGAAGCAAAGAGTCCTTGCGCCCCTGCGCCCTTGCGACTTTGCGTTGAACTAAACCCTTCGCGACCTTCCCGCGCTTTACGAGAGACACAGCCATGACCGAACGCCGTTCCACCCGCCGCGGGCAACGCGCCGAGTCGCCGCTGCTCAAACTGCCCTTCCGACAATTGCGGAACCCGCTCAAGCCGCTGGAGATTCTCACGCCCGAACAGGTCGAGAAAGTGCATGAGGCCTCGATGCGCATCCTCGAAGAGACCGGCCTGCTGATGATGGATGCCGAGGCGCTCAGCCTGTGGCAGGCCGCCGGCGCGCAGGTAGACCACAAGGCGCAGCACGTGCGCCTCGCGCGCGACCCGGCCAAGAGTGTGACCGTCGGCGAGAACTACATCACCTTCGCGCCGCAAGGCGGTGTGGCCTACGCCACCGACCTCGATTACGGGCGGCGGCGTGGCTCGCTCAGGGACTACCAGAACTTCCTCAAGTTGATTCAAATGAGCGGCCCGCTGCACTACGCCGGCGAGCAGGTGATGGCGCTCTATGACGTCGAGAACAGCCTGCGCCACCTGACCCGGCTCAGCAACGCCATCACCCTGACCGACAAGGCACTGATGGAGGCCGCGCACGGCCGCGTGGTGACCGAAGACTCCCTCCATCTGGCGCGGCTGGTCTTCGGCGATATTGAGGCCGGC
>JANWXR010000452.1 GCA_025057205.1 Anaerolineales bacterium
GATAAACGACCTCGTCGTCCGGACATGCTTGCTTTGATTCCTTAGAAGTTCGAAATCGCTGCTTAAAACAACTCAGCCACTTTCACTGCAAAGCTCGGCCAGAGTTCAGGAAGGGTGAGCGTATCGGTTGCGGCAAACTCACGCGTGTGACCCACACGATACACCGTAACGGTTTTTGTCTCCGGTTCGGCCACCAGCACAACGTCCACACCGGCAGCCAGGTATTCGCGCACTTTGCGTTGCAGGTCGCTCCAGCGATCCTCCGGGCTGACGATTTCAACGACCAGCTCCGGCGCGACATCCAGAAAGGTGCCGGATTTGACCTGAGCCAGTCGGTCATGAGAGATGCAGATAATATCGGCGCCGCGGACGGTGTCCGGGTTGCGTTTGACGTAGATGCCCACTTCGCCGACCAGCACTTCGCCCCAGCGCTGCTGCTCAACAAAGTCTCCAAGCGCCCGGCCAAAGCGATACTCGTATTTGCCGTGCCCAATGCCCGTCGGACTCAAGCGCACGATCCTCCCTTCCACCAGTTCATAGCGTCCGATGTCGCCAAGCGCCGCAGCTTCTGCGCCGGTCAGCAAGCGATCCGAAATCTCAACATCCATCATGGCCTCCGATCACCGTTCCGTCATCGCCCGGCTTTCATTTACTTCTTCGGCTTGGCCGGGCCAGGCTTTGCGGCAGGTTTGGGCTTGGGCTTGAACAGGCCGCCGAGCAGGCCGGGCCGGGGCGCGGGCGTA
>JANWXR010000453.1 GCA_025057205.1 Anaerolineales bacterium
TCTTGGACACGGAAACGACCGTTTTGCAGGCATCCGGCGATGGCCAGCACGTCGCCTGGGTCGTCGGCGACAACCAAATCAAGCTAGCCCACCTGACGCTGGCAGAAAGCGGGACGCCTCTGGCATTGCCGCCGGGCCGCCCCGACTGGCGATTGACCGAGTTCAAGCCGATGGAGTGGCCCACCCTGCCGCCCCTACTCACGTTTACGCCCTCTCCGTAGCGCGGCTTCCAGCCACCACCGAAGGTGTCTACGACGGGCACGAAGTTGCACGAAGGGCGCACAAGTTCATTCGTGTTCCGTAACCACTCAGCCATCCTGTTTTGTCCGCAGATTACGCAGATTTTCGCAGAGAAAATCTGTGGCCATCTGCGAAATCTGTAGATCCTTTCAACGGTTGGAAGCTCTCGCCTAAGCAGTTACGATCGTCGTCAATCCACCGATCTCCAATCGCTAATCTCTAACCAGCTACGGCACGTTCTCCCCTAACTCCCGCAGCGCCTGCTTTGCCGGCTCAAAAGTTGGGTTGGCCTTCACCGCCTGCTGCAGGCTGCGGATAGCGTGCGTGCGCTGGCTGACGGCCTTCTGCGCCAGGCCGCGCCAGTACCAGACTTCCTCCAGCCCGATGCTCGTCGTAGTCGCCAGCGTGGTGTCCGCCAGGTTAATCACGTCCTGGTAGCGCCCGGTCTGAAAATAGGCCTCGAACGGCTCGTGTCGGTACCAGAGCGTGCGGTAAGGTCGCTGGTCTTCGGCC
>JANWXR010000454.1 GCA_025057205.1 Anaerolineales bacterium
GCCACCAGCAGCAACTCCGGCAGCGCCTCGGCCTCGCGCATGACGTACATGGCCGGCAACTCGATCCGAGGCGCTATCGAGGCCGCGCTGCAAAAGTGGCGCGACGAAGAGCGGCCTGCCATCGCCACCTACACTTATCGCGCGCCTCGGACGACGATGTTCGACCCGGAGACCGGCCGGGCCGAGCCGAACTTCGCCTACGGCTACGTGGCGCAGGCCGTCGAGGTGGAGGTGGATACCGAGACCGTAGTGCAGGCGATGGGTTACGCCATCTACGAAAACTTCATCATGCGCGACGGCTATGTGCTCACGCCGCACCTCTCGACTTACTTGATCCCGACCGTGCTCGATGTGCCGGAGCGGGTGAAGTCCGTCATCCTGGAATACGCCGAGCCGAACGGGCCGTGGGGCGTGCGCGGTATGGCGGAGATGCCTTATCTGCCGCTGGCGCCCGCCGTCGCCGCCGCCATCCACGACGCGACCGGTGTGTGGATTGACTCGTTCCCGTACACACCCGACCGCGTGTTGCAGGCGCTCAAAGCAGCCGCTTCGTCAAAACGCCATTGATACAGAGACGCAGAGGCACAACGTCCTCTGCGTTTCTGCCTGAAGATGGAACCATCGCTCCTCATCCGCAACGGCACGCTCGTCACCGCCGGTGACACCTTCACCGCCGACCTTCTCATCCGCGAGGGCCGCATCGCCGCCATCGGCCACGACCTGCCGCCCGCCGCCGAAACGCTCGACGCGACC
>JANWXR010000455.1 GCA_025057205.1 Anaerolineales bacterium
CGACTACCACTTCGGCTTCGCTCAGCGTCCGCTTAGGATGCCCCGCGTGGCGGGCATCCTGAGCGTGGTTTCGCTTCACGAATCCCGTCACAAAAGACGAAGGAGCGGCCAGTTTCCTGACAACCGTTGCGTGCACACCCAACTAACTCAAACAATCGCCTACCGCCCAAGCGGAATTATCAATATAGGAGTTACGCAGTTGGACGGAAGTACATAACGCAGATGAGTCAAATAGGCGCGGATGGCTTCGTGCACGATACCGGCCTTTTGTCCCCATTCGTGTCAATTCGCAGCCATTCGTGCCCATTCGTACTCATTCGTGTTCATTCGTGTTCCCCAAACATGCACCACCTCCTCACCATCCCCAAGACCAAGAACCTCCTCGCCATCACCCTGGTATCCGCTTCCGCCGTTGCCGGCTTCCTCTACGTTTTCGGCCTCATCCACAGACCGATGGCGCCCTACACCATCCTTGACCTGCAGTTCGCCGGTACGGCGCAGCGGCTCAATGAGATGACGAGCGCCTGGGGCGAGGCCGGCAACCGCGCCGCGCAGCTCTCGCTGTGGGTGGATTTCGCCTTCATGCCGGCCTACGCCGCGCTCTTCGCCGGGCTGACGTTGCTGGCTGCCCGCGCCGCCTCCGGTCGCCAGCAAACGCTTGGCCTGTGGCTGGCGCCCGCACCCTTCGCGGCCTGGGCCTTCGACGCGCTGGAGAACGCGCTGCTGCTCACTGCGCTGCCGCCCGCCGCACC
>JANWXR010000456.1 GCA_025057205.1 Anaerolineales bacterium
CCAGTATTGTGCGCGAAGCCATCCGCGCCTATTTGGCCCGCCCACTTTACATGCTTCCGTCAACTGCGTAACTCCTATCGAACTGCCGCTCCAGCGCTAATCACAGTACTGCCACCAATATCAAGTGGAGAGCCGGGCTGGGGATACCCTCACAAACTTCCCCCAGAAATGTGAGTGCAGCCTGGGCAAGGGCGATTGCAGTCCAAGCAACAAGAACAGTAGCAATCTCGCCCTATATTTTTTGCTGTCAGCGGCGAATAAACATAAATATAGGTGGGCATGACGACCACCTTTGAGCTACCGTGCTCAAGCCAAGGTGATCAAACTAGCCTGTTAGCCGCAATGCTAGCCAACCCTCACAAGCGAAGAAATCAGTATCCGAGCCACTTCTATATTTTTACTATGCTCTGCAATCAACGTGTATAGTATATCGTCTTCTATCCATAGAAAGACAAATCCTAGTGCCTCGTTAGGTTGGATTTTGATGTTTTGCAACGCCGAGCATTTTGCCAACAAAACTTGCAATATCTTGCCTAACAAGGCACTAGGCTCTCTCCCTTCTTGCCGAAACGCCGGTTGCGATTTCGCCTCTCAGATCGGGTATTATGCTCGTCGTGGCACAGTAGTTGCATGGCAACTTACGTCATCATGATACGCGCGTGAGAGTGGCCATGAACGTCCAGAAATCCTCCCTGCTCTGGCTCGTCGCCGTCGGTCTGGTGATTTTCTTCTGCATGCCGCCTGCCGCTCAG
>JANWXR010000457.1 GCA_025057205.1 Anaerolineales bacterium
CGGCGTACCGGCGGCAGACGGCAGGCCGCTGGCCAGCGGCGGACAGTGGATGGCGGTCAGGCGACGCGCAGCCGCGACGAACTGCTCGACGCCATCGCCGGGCTGGACGACGATTACGCCTCCGGCAAAGTGCCGCGGGCCGAGTACGAGCGCGAGCGCGCCCGACTGAAGGACGAACTCAAGAAAATTTGGGGATAGGGGTGCTCTCCACCGAAGTGATCTGTGCGTGCGGCTCGTCGGTGACGAGCGTCAGGACGTACTCTGCATTCAACATCCGCCACCAGCCGAACAGCGTCAGGGCGGGGCGTTCGCGCCACTCCAGCCGGAACGGCGTCCAGCTGCGCGGGAACGGCTCGCCCGGCTCCGGCACGCAACTTACCGCGCGCGTGTCCTCCCTCAACCCCCTCCTCAGCGCCTTGAGCGCCGCTTCCTTGCCGCTCCAGATGGCCGTCACCAGCCGCGGGCGCAGCGGCGCGCTTGCGTGAGCTACCTGCGCCTGCTCGGCCTCGGTGAAGAAGTCGCGCACAAAGGCTTCGTCGCGCGGCTCTACCCGCTCGATGTCCGCGCCGAGTAGCGACCTTTCAGGCCGGAGCGAAGCGGCGCACAGCGCATACTTGCCGGAGTGGCTGATGGAGAGGGTGAGCGTGTCCAGGCCGGGCAGGTTGCGCAGCTGGTGCGGCACGCTCACCTCCGGCGCGCCGTCGGCCTCCGCGCGGATCACCCAGTCGGAGAGCGGCACGCTGCGCCCGG
>JANWXR010000458.1:0-507 GCA_025057205.1 Anaerolineales bacterium
CCCCGCGTCAGTCCTGTGGGATGGGCGGTTAAATCGCCGCGCCTTCGGTGTAGGTTCCGTACACTTCTTTGAGCGCGTTGACCATTTCACCGAGCGTCGCGTAGGCTTTGATGGCGTCCAGAATCGGAACCATCAGGTTCTCCTCGCGGCGGGCGGCGGCGACGAGGTCGCTCAACGCCTGCGCGACTGCCCGATTGTCCCGACGACGGCGCAAGTCGGCGAGGCGTTTCACCTGCTTTTCGTGCGCCTCATGCTCAATCTTCAGGATGCGGAACGGGATCGGCTCCTCGTCCATCTGGTATTCGTTGATCCCGACCCAGATGAAGTCGCGTTCTTCCACCCGCTGCTGGAATCGGTACGCGGCGTCGGCGATCTCCTGCTGGAAGAAGCCGCTCTTAATCGCGGGGATGACGCCGCCCTCCTCCTCGATTCGGCGGAAGTATTCGCGCGCGCCCTCCTCCATCTTGTCGGTCATCCACTCCACGAAGTACGACCCGCCAAGCGGAT
>JANWXR010000458.1:517-748 GCA_025057205.1 Anaerolineales bacterium
GTGTTCGTCACGCCCGACTCGTGCGCAATCACCTGCTGCGTCCGCAGCGAGAGCAACACGGCTTCCTCCGTCGGGAGCGCCCATGCCTCATCGAACGAGTTCACATGCAGCGACTGCGTGCCGCCCAGCGCCGCCGCCAACGCCTCAATCGTGGAGCGAATCAGGTTCACATACGGCTGCTGCATCGTGAGCGAGACGCCCGCGGTCTGCGTGTGGAATCGGAGCCACCAT
>JANWXR010000459.1 GCA_025057205.1 Anaerolineales bacterium
CAAAGCCGGCAGCGCGCAGGTCGTCCAATAGCGGCGGCTCGCCCACCACGAACAGCCGCGCGCCCGGCAGATGCGTGCGCAGAAAGTCCACCATCACCAGCGAAGAGTTGAGGATGTCCTCCGGCGGCGTGGGCAGGCCGAGGCGGGTCAGCTTCTGTGCATACGCCGCGCGTGTGTGCGTGGGGTTGTTGCTGAGGAAGATGGTGCGCTTGCCCAGCTCACGCAGGCGGGTGATGGTCTCGCGGGCGGTGGGCAGCAGCGCCTCGCCCAGATACACCGTTCCGTCGAGGTCGAAGATATAGGCGCTGTAGAGGCGGGAGGGAGTCATGGGTAGTCGAGTGGCAGAGTGAGGGAGTGAAGGGGTGGCGGAGCAGTTCGACTCAGCTTCACCCTATCACCTTGTCACCCCGCCATTTTCCCACCTTTCCACTCACTCACCCGCACAGCTTCACTTCAGTGTGCACGCAAAGGTTGTCAGGGAACGCGCCGCCCCTTCGGCTCCACTCAGGGTGCGGCTGACATGTTTTGCATGCACACTCACTTCAGCCCTTCACCCCGCTGCTCGTGACGCTCTCGATGTAGAAGCGCTGGGCGAGGAGGAAGACGATAAGCGGCGGCAGGACGGAGATGGCGGCCCCGGCCAGAATCAGATTAGGCGCTTCGGTGGCGCGGCCCCGCAAAATGCTGAGGGAGAGCGTGAGCACGTGGTTAGCCTCGTTGCCGGTGTTGATGATGACCAGCGGCCAG